>JACQAI010000261.1 GCA_016195115.1 Pseudomonadota bacterium | reverse complement strand
GGCGCCGTCGTCGAGCCAGTAGATCGAGCCGCCGGCGATCGGATCGGCCATCTTGACGGTCCACACCACGGCGTCGCGGCCGCGGTGGCGCGGCAGCAGCGACGGGTGATAGCCGATCGCGCCCAGCTTCGCGCGGTCGCGTACCTCGGCTTTGACGAAGACGTGGGCGTGCGCCAGGACGATCAGGTCGATGTCGGCCGGCAGGGACGCCGCCGTCAGGCCGGTCGGCGCCACGAGGCGGTCGCCCGCCGCCTTGGCCAGGCGATCGCCGTCGGGCGCGCACACGCCGACGACGTCGTGGCCGCGCTTCTTCACCAACGCGAGGACCTCGGTCCCCAACCACTTTTGGCCGATCAGAAAGATTTTCATGGCGCCCATATTACCGGATCGGCCGGGGGCGCCAACAAAAACCCCGCCCGCGACCGCGGGAGGGGGTCAGCGGCTCATCGGGAAGCGGACGACGATGGCCTCGGGCTGCGAGCGGTCGGCGTCCAAGAAGGAATCGACCAGGTAGGTGGGCGGCCCGAAAAGGCCGAGGAAGGTAACGAGGTTGAGCGACGGCGGCACGATCGCGGCGCCGGCGTTGGTGTCCTTGGTGCAATAGACGTCGAGCGGGTATCGGCTGCGCGGAATCCGGATCGTCTCGGGCGTCGACTTGACCACGGCGACCGGCTGGGCCATGCGCTCAACCCGGCACTGCGCGCCGGTCGGCTCCGAGGCGATGGTGATCTCCTCGGTCTTCCCGGTGATCAAGGCGGCGCACCCGGTCACGCCGAGCCCGAACAACGCGAGGCTGAGCATGGCGGCGACCTGGCCTGGGAAGCGCATGGGCAGTACCCGTCGGCAAGAGGGCGTGATTTAGACGTTCCTATCTAGAACCTTTCCGGCAGCCGCGCAATCTCCCGGCGGGCGCCGGCGAGATGGCCGAAATTTGTCACGGTTTTCGCGCTCGTTGCGCGGACCCCCGGCCGGATACTCCGACCCGGGCGTTCAACGACCTGGGGGAGACGGGCGCATGCTCGAGAGCCAACCGGTGACCCAACCGACGTCGGTGCTGTTCGTCGAGGACGATCCGCTGGTACGCCTGTTCGTCATCGCGGCGCTGGCCGACGAAGGCTATGCCGCCGAACCCGCCGCCGACGCCGACGAGGCGCGCGCGATGATGGATCGGACGCGCTATGACGTCCTGATGACCGACATCATGCTGCCGCGCGGCCAGAGCGGCTTCGCGCTCGCCGCCTGGGCAGCACGCCGCCAACCGAATTTACGAATCATCTATACGTCGGGGCTGCCCGAGACCGCGGCGCACCGCATGGTCGCGCAGGGCAGCTATCTGGAGAAGCCGTTCGGCGCGCGACGGCTGATCAGCTCGATCGAGGCCGCGCGCTTGTGCTGAACCGACCGGCTTGGTCGGGCGGGCCGCGCGTCAATGGGCGTGGTCGCCGTGCTCGAGGCCGTTGCCCTTGCCGTTGCCGTCGCGCACGCGGCGCTGCACCGACGGCACCGCCAGGGCCTCGGTCAGCACGGTGGTGCGCGGCGGGAAGCAACGCGACAGCTCCTCGGCGTTCTTGAGCAGCAGCTGATAGACCTCATCGGCGGTCCAGCGTCGGTCGGCGGGGGCGAAGTGGGTCTCTTGGAACTTGCGCAACCGGGGCGTTGCGAACTGCTCGAAATCGTGGCGGTCGGCTTCTTCACGGGTCTTGTGCACGGTCCCGTCCTTGGCTTCCCAGGCGGCGATACGACTGACCATGGTCAACTCCTCAATGCGCTTGGAGGTCCGCGGGCAAGGTGCGGTCGGCCGCCGATCACCGGTCGGCTTGCTCAGCGCGCTGGCGGACGGCCGTCCGCTCGCGCGTTCCGCGCGCCGAGGTAACGCGCAAGCCCGATGGCTGTTCCACTTGAGCCATAGACGACCGAAACACGCCGCCCACTTCCATCAAATATCAACCGAATGCCAAGGGTTCCGCTGCGCGTCCCGGTTGATCCGCGCCCCGGTTCGGCCCAAGATCATGCGCGATGCTCTCGCTCGACCGGGGAGTGGAGAAAGAAGAAGGAGCCAATCCAATGTCGACCATTCGATTTTCAGCCCTCGCGGGCAGCGCTATCGTCGCCGCGTTCGCCCTGTCAGCGTGCGAGTCGGTCATGACGGGCTCGGCGCCCAAGTCCCATGAGCTCAGCGCCGCCGCCACGCCGGCCAAGGAAGTGCCGGCGAAGTCGGGCAACGGCCAGAGCTTCGCGTTCGTCAACTACAACGAGGGCACGCGCGCGCTCACCTGGAAGGTTTACTACACCGGCCTGAGCGGCCCGGCGACCGCGGCGCATTTCCATGGCCCGGCCGACAAGAATGGCAACGCCGGCGTGGCGCTCAACCTGGTGGCATCGGGAGCGCCCGCGAGCCCGATCACCGGCTCGGCGACGCTGACCCCGGCGCAAGCCGCCGACCTGCTGGCCGGCAAGTGGTACGTCAACATCCACACCCAGGCCAACCCGAGCGGCGAAGTCCGCGGCCAGGTCGGCATGGACGCCTGGTAAGCCTACGATCCACCGACGAGCGATGATGCAGCGGGCGCGCCGAGGCTCACCCTCGGGGCGCCCCCGTGCTGTTCGCAAGTCGCCCGTCTTGGGCTAAACTCGAGCGATCATCGTAACGGGGGCGCGTGATCGAAATGGAGCGCGGGCAGCGGCGAGGGGCGATTGCGGCAGCCGTGGGCGCCGCGGCACTGTGGCTCGCGTTGCCGGCTGCGGCGCAGGCCCCCGCGGCGCCGTTGAGCTGCAGCGCGGCCAATGCCGGCCAGGCGGTGTGCCAAGCCGAGGGCATCTGCAAGTGCAGCTACAACGCCGGCGGCACGATGATACGCGAGCCGCCCGGCTATCGCTGGGACTGCAGCCTGCTCTACGGCAAGTGCGCCGCCGGCAGCGCCTATCCGCAGCTGGCGATCGGCGTGACGCCAGGTCCGATACCGACCGGCAGCCCGCCGGCGCGCGTGACGGCGAACCTGGTCCGTGCCGCGCAGTCGGAGCTCCTGCGGCTCGGCTACAAGCCCGGTCCGATCGACGGCGTGATGGGGCGGCGCACGGCGGGCGCGATCAGCGCCTTCCAGCGCGCCCAGCGCCTGCCCGAGACCGGCACCTTGACACAAGAGACCCTGAGCCGGCTGCGCGTCGCCGGCTGAACCAGCGCCATCTCTAGTCATCGAACGACGCGGCGCGGCCGCGCACGGGAGAACCACCATGCACAAGCGCAGTCTCGGCCAACAAGGCTTGCAGGTGTCGGCGATCGGCCTCGGCTGCATGGGCTTGACGCCGATCTACGGCAATGTCGACGAGGCGACGGCGGTCGCCGCCGTGCACCGCGCGATCGACCTCGGCGTCGATTTCTTCGACAGCTCGGACGCCTATGCGTTCGGCGCCAACGAGGAGCGTCTGGCCAAGGCGTTCGCAGGGCGGCGCAAGGGATTGATCATCGCGACCAAGTTCGGGCAGATCCGCCACAAGGACGGCTCGATGGACGTCAGCGGCAAGCCCGACTACGTCATGCAGGCCTGCGAGGCCAGCCTCAAGCGCCTCAACATCGACGTCATCGACCTCTACTACCAGCACCGGGTCGACGCGACGGTGCCGATCGAGGACACGGTCGGCGCCATGGTGCGGCTCAAGGAACAGGGCAAGGTCCGCCATCTCGGCCTGTCGGAGGCGGCGCCGCAAACCATCCGGCGCGCCCACAAGGTGCATCCGATCGCGGCGCTGCAGACCGAGTACTCGCTGTGGTCGCGCGACGTCGAGGCCGAGATCCTGCCGACCTGCCGCGCCCTCGGCATCGGCTTCGTCGCCTACAGCCCGCTTGGCCGCGGCTTCCTGAGCGCGACCATCAAGACGCTCGACGTGCTCGAGAAGGACGACCGGCGGCGCGCCATGCCGCGCTATCAGGGCGACAACCTGACCAGCAACCTCAAGCTGATCGGCGCGGTCGAGGCGATCGCCAAGGCCAAGGACTGCAGCGCCGCGGCGGTCGCGATCGCCTGGACCCTGGCGCGCGGCGCCGACATCGTGCCGATCCCCGGCACCAAGCGGCAAAATTATCTCGAACAGAACCTGGTTGCCGATCGTATTCAGCTCGGGGCCGACGATCTGGCAGCGCTCGACCGCGCCTTCCCGCCCCACGCGGCGGCCGGCGAGCGCTACCCGGCGGAGCAGATGAAGCGCCTCAGCTTGTGAGGGGAGGATGGCCACGGCCACGCTCGCGCCCGCCGCCGCGCCGCGCTTCGATACCGCGTTTCGCACGCGGCTGCGTGAGCTCCTGGTGTGGCGCCGCGACGTCCGCCGGTTTCGTCCCGATGCGCTGCCGGCGGGCACGCTCGACCGGCTGATCGAAGCCGCCGCGCTGGCGCCGTCGGTCGGGTTGAGCCAGCCCTGGCGCTTCGTCATGGTCGACGATCCGGCCCGTCGACGCGCCGTGCGCGACGTGTTCGCCCGGTGCAACGCCGCGGCGCTCGCCAGCTATGACGACGACGCGGCGCGGCGCTATGCCGAGCTCAAGCTCGCCGGGCTCGACGATGCGCCGGCCCAGCTTGCGGTGTTTGTCGACCCCGCCACCGCGCAGGGCCACGGCCTCGGCCGTCGCACCATGCCGGAAATGATCGAATACTCGGCGGTGGTGGCGATCCACACGTTGTGGCTGGCGGCGCGCGCCGAGGAGATCGGCGTCGGCTGGGTCTCGATCCTCGAGCCGGCGCGCGTCACCGCCATCCTCGAGGTGCCCGAGGCCTGGCGCCTGATCGGCTACCTGTGCATCGGCTATCCGGCGCAGCACGACGACGTGCCGGCGCTCGAGCGCGCCGGCTGGGAGCAGCGGCACGCCGTCGGCGATCTGATCGTGCGGCGCTAGACGGCGCTCGGCGTGTTCACCAAGCGTCAATCGGCGCGTGCAAAGCTCGCCCGGATTGGCGAAACTTCGCCGGCGAGCCGGGTTCGAGCGGACAGGAGCGAGGGGCGAGGCATGCGGGGGATGATCGTGGCGGCTGCGCTGGTGTGTGCGGCGACCGCAGCGGCGGCGGCGGAGCAGACCGTGACGGCGCGTGCCCAGGTGCTCGACGGCCACACCCTCAAGCTCGACGGCCACGCCATCCGGCTGTGGGGTATCGCGGTGCCGGCGCCCAACAAGCCCGAGGGCATGCGCGCCACCGTCGGGCTGTTCCGCCTGATCGACGGCCGGATCGTCAGCTGCCACCTCAATGACGAGCGTGACCACCAGGCCTTCTGGGGCAAATGCGAAGCTGCCGGCATGGACGTCGGCGCTCTCATGGTCGACGGCGGCTTCGCGCGCGATTGCACGGCGCAGTCGAATGCGCGCTACCGTATCCAGGAGCAGCGGGCGCGCGACCGTGGCTCCGACCTGACGGCCACCTTCGCGCTGCCGTCGGGCTGCGACCGCCGGCCGGGCGGCGGCAGAAAAAACCCCGCCGGTTAGGGCGGGGTCAAGTCGGTGCGGCGACCGGGGTCGCCGCGGTGCGGAGGGGCCTCCACAGCGTTGATGATGGCCCGGCACTGTGGCGGGATTGTGGCCGAGATGCCACGGTCCAGCGCGGCGAGACGTCGCAAGGCGAATTCGGCCCGGGGCGCTCCGGCGGATTGCCAGTTGAAAGCCGCCAAACACTTGAGACATAATGAATTCCGTCTACCCGGGGCGGTCGAACGGTCCGGTCCCGGGAACGGCGCAGGACGGCAATCACAGGGCGGATCTTCGCTCGCGGGCAGCTTCACGAGACGCAAAATGCCGATCACACCCTTTCAAGCTTTCCGGTTGGACAAGGCCGAGTACGAGGTGCTCCGTTTCATCGAGGGCAAGATCGACGAGCACCTCGAGAAGGAATACTTCCCGGGCCTGACCGTCGCCGTGACCTTGCCGGCGAAGACCGTGACCGACCGCATTCTGCACAGCATCATGCAGCGCTACGAGCAGGCCGGCTGGCGGATCGAGCGCAAGTCGCCCGGCGGCGAGATGATCAACCTCGACTTCATCCCGCACCGCTCGGACCTGGAGTAGGGCTCAGGCGTAGCCCCGCGGCGCCACGAAGCCGCCGAATTCCTGATCGATCAGACGCGCGAACCGCAGACAGGTGCGGTCGCCGTATTGCGGCCCGATGATCTGGACGCCGACCGGCAGGCGCGCCTCGGTGAGCCCGATCGGCGCCACGGTCGAGGGCAGGTAGAACAGGCCGGAATAGCCGGCCCAGAACAGTTGGTCGGTGGTCGGCACACGCCGGTTGTTGACCGTGATGGTGCGCTCGTAGCGCTCGCCGACCTGGTCGTGCGGGAACGCCGCCGAGGCCGCCGCCGGACACAGCAGCAGATCGTAGTCGCGGAAGTACTCGGCCCAATGCAGCCGCATGCGGTGGCGCTGCTCGTTGGCGGCGAGCCAGTCGCGGTGCGACAGCACGTTGGCGCGGACCATCCGCGCGTAGTAGCTCTCGTCGTCCGTGCCGACCGCCCGCGCGGCCTCGAGGTTCTTGAGGAACACGGCATCGCTCTGGCGGCCCGAGGTCGCGGCGCGCAACAGCTGGACGTAGAGCCGCTGCACCACCGCGGTGTCGAGCGCGGGCCGCGCGCGGTCGCTGACCTGGACGCCGCACCGGGCCAGGCCATCGGCGAGCGCCTGCAGGCGCGCCTGCACCGCTTGATCGACCTCGGACTGCGGATCGCTCAGCATCACGCCGACGCGGAACGCGCCGAGCCGCTCGTGCCGTGGCGCCGCCAGCTCGAGACGCCAGCCGGCGGCGTCGATGTCGTCGGGTCCGGCCATGATGCCGAGCGCCACCTCGAGGTCCTCGGCGCTGCGCGCCAGCGGCCCGATCACCGAGATGTCGGACGCCGCGACGTTGCCGGGTAGCGCCTGACCGCGCGGCGGACAGATGCCGTAGGTCGGCTTGTGGCCGAACACGCCGCAATAATGCGCCGGATTGCGGATCGAGGCGCCGATGTCGCTGCCGGCTTCGATGCCGGTCAGGCCGGCGGCGAGCGCCGCCGCCGAGCCGCCCGACGAGCCGCCGGGCGTGCGGCTGACGTCCCACGGATTGTTGGTCGTGCCGTAGACCGGGTTGTAGCTCTGCCAATCGGCGAGCAGCACCGGCACGTTGGTCTTGCCGAACAGCACGGCGCCGGCGGCGCGGAAGCGCGCCACCGCGAGCGCGTCGTGCGCCGGTCGATTGTCCTTGAGCTCGGTGAGCCCCCATGTGGTCGGCATGCCGACCGCGTCGAACGACTCCTTGACGGTCATCGGCACGCCGTGGAGCGGCCCCCAGACCTCGCCGCGGGCGAGCGCCGTGTCGGCTGCGTCGGCGCGCTGGCGCGCCGCCGGCAGGTCGGTCGCGACGATGGCGTTGAGCGCCGGGTTGTAGCGCTCGACGCGGCCGAGATAGAGCTCGAGCAGCTCGCGGCAGCCGATGCGCTTGGCGCGGATCTCGGCGGCGAGCGCGGTCGCGGAGCGGAACGGCATGTCAGTCATGGCAACCTGCCTCACGGGAACGGGCGACTTGAGCCTAGCCGACCGGCCTGGCCGAGTCAGGCGAGCTCGCGCCAGCGATGGCACGCGACGGCATGGTCGCCATCGGCCTCGAGACCAGGACGTTCGGCGGCGCAGCGCGCGATCGCGTGAACGCAGCGCGTGCGGAAGGCGCAGCCGCTCGGCGGCGTGAGTGGCGAGGGCGGTTCGCCCTCGACCCGGGGCGCGGCGCGCGCCTGCTCGCGGTCGGGATCGGCGACCGGCAGCGCCGCGATCAGCGCCCGGGCGTAGGGATGGCGCGGCGCGTGGAACACCTGCTCGGCCGGCCCGATCTCGACCAGCCGGCCGAGATAGAGCACGGCGATGCGATGGCTGACGTGGCGCACGATCGCGAGGTTGTGCGTGATGAAGATGAGCGCGAGCCCGAGCTCGCTCTGCATGCCCACCAGGAGATTGACGATCTGCGCCTGGATCGACACGTCGAGCGCCGACACCGGCTCATCGCACACCACCAGCTTGGGCTCCAAGATGGTGGCACGCGCGATCGCGATGCGCTGGCACTGACCGCCGGAGAACTCGTGCGGATAGCGGTTGAGATGCCGCGGATCGAGCCCGACCCGGGCCATCGACTGGGCGACGCGGGCCGCAATCGCGGCGCGCCCGAGGCCCGGCTCGTGGGTGACCAGCGGCTCGGCGATGATCTGGCCCGCGGTCATGCGCGGATCGAGCGACGCCAGCGGATCCTGGAACACGATCTGAAGATCGCGGCGCATGCCGCGCAGCGCGCGCCGGTCGAGCCGCGCGATGTCCTGGCCGAGCCAGCTCACCTGGCCGGCAGCGGCCGGCACCAGCCCGAGGATGGCGCGCGCCAGGGTCGACTTGCCGCAACCCGACTCGCCGACCACGCCCAGCGTTTCGCCGGTGGCGAGCTGGAAGCTGACGTCCTCGAGAGCCCGTAGCGGGCGGCCCGGCGCCCAAACGCCGTCGCCGGGTAGCGTGTAGGTCACGGCGAGATCGCGGACGTCGAGCAGGGTCGTCATGGTTCCGCCAAGTGGCATGCGACCGTCGCACCCGCGGCGATCGCTCGCGGCAGCGGACGCTCGACACGGCAGCGCGGCTCCGCCAGCTCGCAGCGCGGCGCGAAGGCGCAGCCCGGCGCCGCGCGTGCCAGGTCGGGAGGCTGGCCCGCGATGGTCGCGAGCGGCGCGCGCGGCGTCTGCTCCAGGTGCGGAATGGCGCGCATGAGGCCGCGCGTGTAGGGGTGGCGCGGCCGGCGAAAGATTTCGCGCACGGCGCCGCTCTCGACGATGCGGCCGGCGTACATCACCAGGACGCGGTGGCAGAACCCGGCGAGTACGCCGAAGTCGTGGGTGATCAGGATCTGGGTGATGTCGAGGCTGCGCAGCAGCGCCACGATCTGGCCCTGCACGGTGACGTCGAGCGCGGTCGTCGGCTCGTCGGCGATCAGGAGCTCGGGATCGCACAGCAGCGCCATCGCAATCAGCACGCGTTGGCGCATGCCTCCGGAGAGCTCGTGCGGATAGCGCTCGAGCGTGCGCACGGGCTCGGGGAGGCCGACACGCCCCAACATCGCCGCGGCATCCTGGCGCGCCGCGCTGCTGCCGAGCCCGCGATGGACTGTCAGGACTTCGGTCAGCTGCGTGCCGATGGTCAAGTAGGGATTGAGCGCGGTCATCGGGTCCTGGAACACCATGGCGATGCGGTTGCCGCGCAGCCGGCGCAGCGCGGCCGCCGGCAGCGCCAGCAGATCCTGGCCGGCGAAGCGGGCATGGCCGCGGGCGCGGCCGTTGGGCGCCAGCAGCCCGAGCAGCGCCAGGAACAGCTGCGACTTGCCGCAGCCCGACTCGCCGAGCACGCCGAGCCGCTCGCCCGACATCAGCTCAAAGTCGACCTCGCGGACCGCCGCGACGGTGCCGTCGGGGGTCGCGAAGTCGACGCTGAGCGCGTCGACGGTGAGCACCGGCGTCTCCGCGATCATGGAGATCGCGCGCATCGTGGATGCCGCGTGTCGACAGGGCCGAGTGCGTTGACCCGGCCGCTCACAACCGGCACCATCCGCAGGCTTCGGCGGCGTTGTCGCTCAATGGGAGGGAAAGAGACATGCAGCGAATGTTGCTCTTGGCCGGCATTTGCGCCGGGGCTCTCGTCGGTCAGCAGGCTCTGGCGCAAGCGCCGGACATGGCGTTGACGCGCCTGGATTGCGGCACGTCCAACCCGCCCACGGCTGTCAACCAGCGCTTCTCGGACACCTATTCCCAGGGCGATCTGAAGATTCAGCTCATCTACAGCTGCTATCTCGTCAAGCACGGCAACGAATACCTGCTGTGGGATACCGGCCATGCCATGACGACGCCCAACGTCGCGCCCAAGGTGAGCCTGGTCGACCAACTGGCGCAGCTCAGTCTCAAGGCCGACCAGATCAAGTACGTCGGCATCAGCCACTACCACGGCGACCACATCGGCCAGGTCGGCGCGTTTCCCGCCTCGACCCTGCTGATCGGCAAGGGCGACTGGGACGAGTTGACCAGCGCCAAGCCGCGGGAGGGCGCCAATCCGGCGCCGTTCGCCCACTGGATCAAGGGCGAGGGCAAGGTCGAACCGGTGCCGCTCGACAAGGACGTGTTCGGCGACGGCAGCGTCCTCATGCTGAATACGCCCGGACACACGCCCGGCCATCACTCGCTGCTCGTCAAGCTGCCGCAGATGGGCGCCGTGATCCTGATGGGCGATCTCGCGCACTTCCACGAGAACTACGACAGCAACGGCGTGCCGACGTTCAACACCGATCGCTCCCAGACCTTGGCGTCGCTCGACCGCGTCAAGAAGATCGCGGCGAACTCGAAGGCGACGGTCGTCATCCAGCACGACCCGCGCGACCTCGGCAAGCTGCCGGCCTTCCCGGCGGCCGCGAAATAGGCGCGCGCCGAGCGCGAGCATCGGGGCGGCATCAGCGGTCGCGGGGGTCGAGCGCATCGCGGATGCCGTCGCCGATGAAGTTGAGCGCCAGCAGGGTGGCAGCCAGGCAGCCGGCCGGGCACAACAGCAGCCATGGCGCGGTGTCGATCGCCTTGGCACCCTCGCTGATCAGCACGCCCCAGCTCGCCATCGGCTCCTGGACGCCGAGGCCGAGGAAGCTGAGGAAGGATTCGAACAGGATGATGCGCGGCACCGTCAGGGTCGCGTAGACCACGACCGGGCCGAGCAGATTGGGCACGATGTGCCGGCGCACGATGGTGAGCCGCGGCACGCCCAGCGCGCGCGCCGCTTCGATGAACTCGCGCCGCTTCAGGCTCAGGGTCTGGCCGCGCACGATGCGCGCCATGTCGAGCCATTCGACGGCGCCGAGCGCCACGAAGATCAACAGGATGCTGCGTCCGAACACGACCATCAGGATGATGACGAAGAACAAGAAGGGCAGGGCGTAGAGGATGTCGACCAGGCGCATCATCACGGCGTCGACCCGGCCGCCGAGGTAGCCGGCGACCGCGCCGTAACTGACGCCGATCACCAGGCTGACCAATGTCGCGACGATGCCGACCAGCAGCGAGATGCGCGCGCCGTGCAGCGTACGGACGAACAGATCGCGGCCGTTCGAGTCGGTGCCGAACGGATGCCAACCCGAGAGCTCGGGGGGCGCCCCGATCAGGTCCCAGAAGATCTCGTCGCGGCCGTGGACCGACAGCACGGGCACCGCGAGCGCCGACAGCGCGATCGCGATCAGCACCGCGACGCCCGCCATCGCCGCGCGGTTGGCCGCGAAGCGCCGCAGCGCGTCGCGCCCTAAGCTGCGCCCGCGCGGGGCCGCGGTATCGAGGGATTGCGCGGCGAGCTCGGTCATGGCGTGCGCAGCTTCGGATCGAGCACGCGGTAGAGCAGGTCGACCGCAAGGTTGAACAGGATGATGAGCGTGGCGTAGAGGATCACCACGCCCATTACCAGGGTGTAGTCGCGATTGAGCGCGCCCTGGATGAAGTAGCGCACGACGCCGGGAATCCCGAAGATCTGCTCGACCACCACCGAGCCGGTCAGGACGCCGGCGGTCGCCGGCCCGAGATAGGACAACACCGGCAGCAAGGCCGGCTTGATCACGTGATGGGTCATGACCCGGCGCTCCGACAGACCCTTGGCGCGCGCCGTGCGCACGAACGGGCTGCCCAGGGTCTCGATCGCGCTGGCACGCGTCAGCCGCGCGATGATCGCGATCTGCGGCAGCGCCAGGGTGACGATCGGCAGCACGGCGTGCGCGGCGCTGCGCCAGCCGCCGACCGGCAGCAGGTGCAGATAGATGCCGAAGATCAAGGTCAGGAGCGGCGCGACCACGAAGTTCGGCACGATGATGCCGGTCATGGCGATTGCCATGACGGCGTGATCGAGCCGCGAGTTGCGCTTGAGCGCGGCGACCAGGCCGATCCAGACGCCCGCGAGGGCGGCGATCACCATGGCGCCGAGGCCGAGGGTCAGCGAGGCCGGCAGGCCGCCCCAGATCAGCTCGGTGACGGTGAAGTCCTGGTACTTGAACGACGGCCCGAAAGCGCCGCGCAGCAGGTCGCCCAGATAGCGGGCGGACTGGGTCATCAGCGGATCGCCGAGGTGGTAGGTCTGGCGGAGGTTGGCCTCGATCGCCGCCGGCAGCACGCGCTCCTGGTCGAACGGCCCGCCCGGCGCCAGCCGCATCAGGAAGAACGCGACCGCGACGATTGCGAGCAGCGTCGGTAGCGCGCCGGCGAGCCGGCGGACGGCGAGCGCGAGCATCAGTGCGGCGCCAGTCCGAGATAGCGGCTCGGATGAATGTCGACGATGTTGTCGACCCAGCCGGTGACCCACGGTTTGACCAAGCGCTTGCTGACATAGTGGTAGATCGGGATGATCGGCATGTCGTCGTTCATGGTGCGCTCGGCTTCCTCCATCAGCCGCGCGCGCGCCGGCAGGTCGATCGTGGTCTCGGCCGACTTCATCAGCGCATCGAACCTGGGATTGGCATAGCCCTCGGCGTTCTGGTCGCCGATGTCCGACTTCAAGAGCTCAAGGAACGTGTTGGCGTCGTTGTAGTCGCCGATCCAGGCCAGCCGCAGCATCTGGAACGACTTGGCGGCGCGGCTCGCCAGATAGACCTTCCATTCTTCGTTGCGGAGCGTTACTTCGGCGCCGAGCGTCTGCTTCCACATCGCCGCGATCGCGATCGCGATGCGCTTGTGATTCTCGCTGGTGTTGTAGAGCAGCTCGAAGCGCGCCGGCCGCTCGGCGGAAAAGCCGGCTTCGGCATAGAGCTGCCGCGCCAGCTTATTGCGCTCGGCCTGCGGCAGCGCGGCCCAGGTCGGCCGCTGCTGGACGAAGCCGTTGCCGATGCCGGGCGGCACCCAGCTATACGCCGGTTTTTCACCGGCACGGGTGATGCGCGCGACCAAGATCTCGCGATCGACCGCCAGCGCCAGCGCCTGACGCAGTTTGGGCGCATCCTTGAACGGCGGCGCCATGAGGTTGAAGCCGTAGTAGTAGGTGCCGAGGTAGGGGGTGGGGCGCCACTCACCCTTGAGATTGCGCGCGACCCACTCGATCTGGTCGATCGGCGCCTGGTTCGTGATGTCGATCTCGCCGGCGCGGTAGCGTCGCAGCTCGGCGCCAACGTCCTCGGTCGCAACGTGAACGACGCGCTCGACCTTGACCGATGCCGCGTCCCAGTAGTGCTCGTTCTTGACCAGCGTGAGCTCGGACTGCGGCACCCACTGGGCGAGCTTGTAGGCGCCGTTGCCGACCAGGTTGCCCGGCCGGGTCCAGCGGTCGCCGTGGCGTTCGAGCGTCGCGCGATGCAGCGGGAACGCCATGTGATGGGTCAGTAAGCCGAGGAAGTACGGCGTCGGCGCCTTGAGCGTGAGGACTACGGTGCGATCATCGGGCGCGGCGACGCCGAGTTGACCGGGGTCGGCCAGCTTGCCGGCAGCGATCGCTTCGGCGTTGGCGATCGGGAACAGGATGAAGGCGTAGCGCGACGCGGTCGCGGGCGTCACGGCGCGGCGCAGCGCGAACACGAAATCGCCGGCGGTGACCGGATCGCCGTTGGACCAGCGGGCGTCGGGCCGCAGCGTGAAGCGGTAGGTCAACCCATCCGGCGAGATCGTCCAGCGCTCGGCCACGCCCGGCACCGGCTCGCCCGCCGGGCCGTAATGCACCAGCCCCTCGAACAGGTCGACTTCGACGTCGAATTCCGGCATTCCGGTCGAGCGGTGGATGTCGAGCGTCTCGGGCTCCGAGCCGTTGCCGCGGTAGAGCACCGCGGGCTCCGCGGCGGCGTTCCGCGGCACGCCGAGGCCGGCGGCCAGTCCGACGACCACGACCGCCAGCAGTCCCGCGCGTCCCCAGCCCCGCATGGCGCGACAGTACAGGGCCACCGTCGCATCGCAAACCGGATGGGCGAAACCGGCGTAAACCGGGAATACGCTTCCCCCGGGCCCGTTCTCTGATTTAGACAAATCCGAAGGAATCGCCGCGACGAGCGGCGGCAGGAGTGGGACACGTGATGCGGGGGTTGCGACAGGGTATCATCGGGCTTGCCTGCCTCGTGCTCGCGGCCGCTCCGCTCGCGGCGGCCGATCTGGTGGTGCAGGTGACCGACGCCGACGGGCGCCCGGTGGCCGATGCCGTCGTCACCCTGGCGCCGGAAGGCGTCGCGGCGGCGGGCACGCCGATGCCGCGGCGCAACGAGGTCGATCAGCGCAACGAGACCTTCGTCCCCTACGTCCAGATCGTGCCGCGCGGCGGCGAGGTCGCCTTCAAGAACAGCGACCTGACTCGCCACCACGTCTATTCCTTCTCGCCGGCGCGCGCGTTCGAGTTCGTGCTGGCGCCCGGCCAGCAATCGGATCCCGTGCGCTTCGAGCGCGCCGGCGTGGTCGCGATCGGCTGCAACATCCATGACCGCATGGTCGCCTACCTCTACGTCGCCGACGCGCCGTGGGCGACCCTGACCGACGCCGAAGGCCGGGCCGTGCTTTCCGGCGTGCCCGAGGCCAGCTACGCGATGCGCGCCTGGCATCCGCGCGCGCGACCCGGGCGGCCGGAGCCGAGTCAGAAAGTGACGGTCGGGTCGGGGGCGAACCAGGCCACGGTTTCGCTGGCGCTCCTGCGCGAGCCGAGCCGCCAGCTCGACCGCGATCGCGCCAGATACTGACGCGGCGCGATGCGCTTCCGCAGCCGTCTGGTTCTGTTTCTGATCGCGGTCTTGGCCATCGTCCAGGCTCTGACCGCGCTGTCGGTCTACGGGTTCACGCGCCGCGCCCTGATCGCCGAGGGCAAGGAACAGCTCGCCAAGTCCGCAACCGTGTTCGTGCGCCAGCTCGCCAGCGTGTCCGAACACGCGACCGAGCGGGTGCGCATTCTCGCGCTCGACTACGCGCTGCGCGTCGCCATCGCCGAGCGCGATCGCCAGACCGTGCTGTCGGCCCTGCGCAACCACGGGCGGCGCGCCGGCGCCGCGCGCATGATGCTGGTCGAGCTCGACGGCACGATCGCCGCGGACACCCTCGAGCAGATGGCGTCCGCTCAGTCATTCGCGCATTCCGATTTGCTCGAACGCTCGACCGAAGGCAGCGCAGCGATCATCGCGGCGAACGGCGCCGCGGCCTATCTGCTGGTCGCGGTCCCGGTGCTCGCGCCGGTGCCGATTGCCTTCATCGTCGCCTACATGCCGCTCGATGACGCGCTGCTGGCTCAGCTTCAGGAGCTGTCGTCGCTGCCCAACGCGATCGAGCTGGCGGTCGCCAACGGCACCGGCGGCTGGTCGGTGATCGCCGCCAGCTCGAAGTATCCGTCGCTGGTCGGCGAGGTACCCCGCCTCGGCACCGAGCCGCCGGGCGAGGCGGACCTCGTCGAGGCCGCGGGCCGCGAATTCCTGATGTTGACGACCCGCCTTGAGACCACGGACCAACGAACGCCGATGGTCGCGGTGCTCGGCTATCCGCTCGACGAGGCGCTGAGCCCCTATCGGCCGGTGCTGCTGGCGCTCGCCGGCCTGCTGGCGCTCGGGCTGGTCGGCGCGATCATGGGCGCGGTGCTGATCGCGCGCGGCGTGTCGCGGCCGGTCGAGATCCTGGCGCGGCAGGTGCGGCGCATCGAGGCCGGCGACTACACCGCCTCGACGCCGCTCCGGCAGCGCGACGAGATCGGCGAACTGTCGAGCGCCTTCAGCACCATGGCGCGCGCGGTCGCCGACCGCGAGGCGCGCATCCAACACCAGGCGCGTCACGACCCGGTGACCGGCCTGCTCAACCGGCAATCCATCGAGGCCCTGATCGCGGCGCGCTGCGCGGCGCGGCCGGGCGAGGCGGGGGCGCTGCTCAGCCTCGGGTTGGAGCGGCTGCACGAGGTGATCAAGACGGTTGGCCACGATCTCGGCGACAATCTGCTCAAGGATGCCGCGCAGCGGCTGCACCTGTCCGTCGACACCAGCCTGATCGCGCGGGTGAGCGACATCTCGCTCGCGCTCTGGTTGCCCGGCGCCGACGAGGCGACCGCGATCGCCACAGCGGCCCGGCTGATCGATCAATTCCAGGAGCCCTATCAGGAGGCCGGGCTGGCGATCGACGCCGCGGCGGCGATCGGCATCGCGCTCTATCCGACCCACGGCACCGCGGTCGGCGCGCTGCTCCAGCATGCCGACGTCGCGCTCTACGCCGCGCTCGGCTCGGAGGACTCGATCTCGGTCTACAATCCGCTCGCCGATCCGCATCGGCCGGAGCGGCTGTCGCTGATGAGCGACCTGCGTGACGCGCTCGAGCGCGACGAGCTGTTCCTCGCCTATCAACCCAAGCTCGCTCTCGCCACCTCGCGCATCGACGGCGCCGAGGCGCTGGTGCGTTGGCAGCACGTCAAGCGCGGTCTGGTGCCGCCGGACTCGTTCATCAACCTGGCGGAGCAGACCGGCAACATCCGTCGGTTGACGCGCTGGGCGATCGCCAGCGGCGTCGCGCAGGCGGCGCGCTGGGCCGATCGCGGCCTGGCGTTGCGGGTGTCGGTCAACCTGTCGGTGCGCGATCTCGGCGATCCCGAGCTGCCGCGGCGCATCGGCGACCTGATGGCCGAGCATACGCTGGCGCCCGACGCGATCGCGCTCGAGGTCACCGAGAGCGCGCTGATGGGCGAGCCCGACACGGCGATCGCGGTGCTGCGTCGGCTGGCCGACCAGGGGATCGACCTGGCGATCGACGATTTCGGCGTCGGCCAGTCGTCGTTCGCCTATCTGAGGCGGCTGCCCGTGCGCGAGCTCAAGATCGACAAGGCCTTCATCCTCAAGCTGGCACAGAGCCCCGAGGACCGCACGATCGTGCGCTCGATCGTCGAGCTCGGCCATCGGCTCGGCTACCGTGTCACCGCCGAGGGCGTCGAGGATCAGGCGGCGCTCGATTTCCTAACCCAGATCGGCTGCGACCATGCCCAGGGCTTCCTGTTGGCGCGGCCGCTGGCCCCCGAGGCGTTCGACCACTTCCTCACGACGGCGCGGTGGCCGGCGCGCGACCTCGAAGCCGCCACGTGAAGCGGCTGGCGGCGCGCATCGTCGTCGCCATGACGCTGGCACCATGCTCCTTGTCGGCGCAGGAATTCCAGCTCGATGCGGTCGGCGATGCCCGCCTGGTCGCGGCGCCCAACGAGCGTGGCTGGCGCGATGGTGGCCTCGGCAAGACGCGCTACGGCAACGGCGACGTCGGCGCCGCGCTGGGCGAGATCTCGGCGATCGGCCGCGCCCAGCTGCTGCCGGAGCTGAGCGCCTACGCGCATGCCCGCTTCGAGCCTGACCAGCGCAGCGCGGGCGATGTCATCGAGGCCTACGCGCGCTATCGTCCGGTCTCGACCACACCGCTGCGCTGGTCGTTCAGGGCCGGTGCGTTCTTTCCGCCGGTCTCGCTCGAGAACCAGGGCGTCGGCTGGACCTCGGTGTGGACGTTGACGCCGTCGGCGATCAACAGCTGGGTCGGCGAGGAGCTACGCACGATCGGCGGCGAGGCCCTGGTCGAGTGGCGCGGCGTCGAGCACAGTCTCGAGGCGACCGCCGCGTTGCTCGCCACCAACGATCCGGCCGGTATTCTGCTGGCCGAGCGCGGCTGGACGCTCGGCGACCGTCCGATCGGCTTGTTCGACCGCTCGCGCCTGCCCGACGTGACCCTGCGGGCCCGTCAACGCGCGCCGATCTACTCGCTGCCGTTCCAGGAGATCGACGGCCGTGTCGGGTGGTACACGGGCCTGGCCTGGCAAGCGAGCGGGTACGGCCGGCTGGCGCTGCTCTACTACAACAACGAAGCCGACGGCTCCGCGACCAACGGCCAATTCGCCTGGCACACCGACTTCTGGAGCGTCGGCGCCGAAACCCGCATCGACGATGTCGTGGTGCTCGGCCAGTTCATGATCGGCGCGACCGATTTCGCGCCGCTCGGCCGCGCCAGCCATACCGATTTCGAGGCCGCCTATGTGCTGGTTGGCTGGGATCTGGGGACGTGGCGCCTGGCCGGACGGGTCGATCAGTTCGCCACCAAGGGCTATGCGCCGGGCGGCGGCGTCGAATACAGCGAGCGCGGCTACGCCCAGACGGTGGCGCTGACTTGGCGGCCGACCGACTGGCTACGTATCACCGCCGAACTGCTGCACATCGAGAGCGGGCGCGAACAGCGTCACCTCGAGGGGTTGCCCGGACGTACCGACAACACGCAGGGTCAAATCGCCTTCCGGTTGCTCTACTGAAGATCGGACGGTACAAGCGATCACCGCGCGTGGATTTCAGGAGATGTGACGCGATGACAGACATGGTTCCGAACAAGCAACCTTTCGGCGTCCGCCAGGAGATCTTTCGCCAGGGCGATCCGCCCCGCGACGCCTACCTGATCGAGCGCGGCAGGGTCGAGATCTCGCGCCTCAACGGCGACCAGAAGGTAATCGTTGGCTACAAGCAGACCGGTGACATCTTCGGCGAGATGGCGCTGATCGACCACGCGCCGCGTATGGCCACAGCAACCGCGGTCGAGCCGACCGTGTGCGTCGTCATCACCGAGAGCTTGTTCAAGGAGCATCTCGGCAAGGCGACGCCGATGCTCAAGAAAATCCTGACGACCTTCACGGGCAATCTGCGCACGATGAGCGAGCGCGCCAGCGGTCTGCCCGCCGACCACTCGTGAGCGCCCTCAGCGGCGATCCCTCGACGGCGAGATGAAGCCGGCCGGCGGCGACGGTATATAGACGACGGGCGGCACCGGCAGAAAGGCGAACCCTGGCGCGTGGCTGCCGAAGAACGCCGCGATCAGGCCGAATGCCGCAATGCCGGTGCCGGATAAGGCCGCCCGACCGTCGGCGTCGGCCACCCGCGGCACGATCAGCGCGACTGCAAGCAGCACGCCGACGGCTGCGGTCAAACGCCGATGCAACATGGGTATCGTCTCGCGCTTGCGCCAGCGCTCCGCGGCGCTGACCTCATGTCGTGCTACGCCCGGCCGCGCCGCGCCATCCCCCGCGGAGCGGCGGCCGGCAGATTAAATTTCGGTCATGCGATCAAGGGGCTGCCGGCCTCGGCTGGAGCGCGCCTAGTCGTCGCGGACCAGCCGGTAGCCTTGATCGGCCATGCACGCGCGAATCAGTTCGCGGATGTTGACGCGTTCCTCGGCCGCGAGCTGCTCGCCGCGGTTGATGTTGAGGTCGGAGCGATAGAGGCTTGCCGAGCCGAAATCGTGGCCGACGTTGCGGTCGTTCAGGATGTTGGCGTCGACACGCGAGCGCGCGCGCGCCACCTGGGTCGCCTCGGTGCGACAGTAGTGCTCGTCAGAGTTGGCCTGGTCCGGGGTACTGGCGGCGCGGTACCAGTGATCGGGCCGACTGGCGCAGGCTGCCAGCGCCAGTGCGCTGACGATCAGGGCCGAACGGGCGGCACGGCGCATCGCGAGGGTCCTTTCTCGATCGCCTGCCGAGGCGCCAGGGCTGCCGCTTCGATCCGCATGCGATGTCTCAGCAGCAGACCGTTGAGGACGGAAAAAATCAATGCCTGCCAGACCAAGCCAAGCATCAGCGGCAGCACCGCGATCTCGAGGCTTACCACCAGATAGTTCGGGTGGCGCAGAAATCGATAGGGGCCGTGACGGACCGGGGCAGATTTGCGGTCGGGGCCTCCGTCGCTCAGCCCGGGCCCGCGCCGGACGACAGCAGCTTCTGGACGAGCCCGACGACCGGCGAGATCGCGGTGGCGGAGGAGCCGACGGCGCCGAGCAACGCCCTGTTGCTGAAGGGCCATTCCGGAAGGCCTATCATCCGCGACTTTCTATTCTCGAAGAACTCAACCTTCGATTTGATCTCGGTGGTGAGGGATTCAGGGGTGACGTGCCGAAATTGATCGAGAACCCGATCGACAAGACCCAGCTCCCCCTTTTTGAACTCGATCATCCGTCGGTGCAGCGGTACCTGGCAGATCACGTAGGACGCGATGATGCCAAGAAATGTTGGTGCCGCCATAACGAGCATGGGCAGCATTGCACCGTCGATCCGCCAATGACGCAGACCCAAAACTGCACTGGTCGTGTACACGCCCCATACCAGGGCGACCGCGAAGTAACATCGCGCCAGGGCGGTCCCAGTGCTTAGAACGCCGAACGCATGATCTTCGACACGAATCCGAAAACTCCCCAACCGCCAAATCATTCGGCACGTGCAAAACATGGCGTACAGGCCCATTCCGGCGGGAAACGCCGTCAGACCAATCACAGCACAGCCGAAGAAACTTGCCGGATCGTCGAAGCCGATCGCGTAATCCCCCAGCAGGAACGCAAACAGCGCGAGAACTGCCGTTGCAGCTCCGGCGGCGTACATCGGCCTCGATCCATGGAAATAGGAGAGTTCTCGCGCAATCCAGCCACTGATGTCGGACCCATCGTGTGCGCCGTGCTTGGCCCGCGGAGTCGCGAACGTCGCGATGTTTGCGCCCCACTCGATAAGGGTCGAGTGGGCGAACCTAAAAACCAGCGGCACGGTGATCAGGCCGATTGCCTGAGTGAGGCATAGCCCGAAATAGGGCCTCGGCTCGGTCATGCGCCATCCGAACCAGGTGATGATCGTCACGAGGACAAGGAAGCTGGTCAGCCAGGCGAGATAGGGGTGCTTGCGAAACGGACGCGGGACGACTCGGTCTACGACCGACTGGCTCGATTGCAGGCGCTGGTCGGTCATCGCTGACTGCCGTTCGGCCGCTTGATGTCGCGAGCTAGCATCTCATCGAGCACTACCCGGCACAATGTTTGTTTGGCGACGAAATCTGTGGTGCGTCAGACGGCGCCGCGACGACGGCGCGCGCCACGAGCCCGCCGCATTAGCAAGCGTGCCTCGAAGCGGTCGCGCGCCCAGGCCGTGATCTGATCCTGGTTGAACCGATAGGGGGGCACGCTGGTAGCGAGCGACACCAGGGCGGGAGAATATGGCATGGTGCTGCTCATTGACCTGGGCAGCATTGCCGGGGTAACGCCGAGCCGAACCGGATTCCAACCGAGATGTCGATGACCGAGCCCTCTCAGCCGCCGCTCAAAGCCCGGATGAGCCTTGCCGCCCGCCTGCGCGCGTATTTCTTGGCCGGGGTGCTGGTGACCGCGCCGTTCGCGCTGACCGCCTACCTGGTGTGGTGGATGGTCGACGTGGTCGACAGCCGCGTCATGCCCTTGATTCCCGACCGCTACAATCCAAACGCCTACCTGCCGGTCGGTATTCCCGGCATCGGCGTCGTCGTGGCGCTCGTGCTCGTCACCGCGATCGGCGCCCTGACCGCCGGCTTGGCCGGGCGGCTGCTGGTCGGGTTCAGCGAGACCGTGCTTCAGCGCATGCCGGTGGTGCGCAGCCTGTACGGCGCGATCAAGCAGATCGTCAGCACGATCGTCTCCAAGCAGTCGACCTCGTTTCGCGAATGCGTGCTGGTGCAGTGGCCCTACGCGGGCATGTGGACGATCGGCTTCGTGACCGGTACGCCGACCGACGAGATCCAGGCCTTGAGCCCGGGTCGCGACATCGTCGGCGTCTACGTGCCGACCACGCCCAACCCGACCGGCGGGTATCTCGTGTGGGTCGAGCGCAGCGCGCTGGTGCCGATGGCGATCTCGGTCGAGGAAGGCTTCAAGTTCGTGGTGTCGTGCGGCATCGTCGTACCCGACGGCGCGACCGCCGTGCCGCCGCGCAACGGCCTCCATGAGGTCGCCGGCCTCCGGCAGTGAGCCCTACGCCGCAACCGCGACGGTTGCACCGCGCGTTGTGCGACGGCGCCAATCGCTCCCGGCGCGCCCCTCCTTGTTCGTCACAGCGCCACCAGCGGAATCGTTAGAGCTCGCGCCGCGGCGGCCAAGCGGTCATCGTAGGTTGCCAACTCGACCACTTGCCCGCGGCCGCGAAGGAACTCGATCGACGCAAGGTGCAGCGCATCGAGGGTGCGTACCGTCGCGGGGAACGGCTCGATCGCGCGGGCAAGCACGGGCGGCGCCAGCTCGATGAGGGCCACGCGACCGATGAGCGCGCGAGCGTTCTCACCGTGCGACCGGGCGAGCTTGCGGGCGTTGAGGCGCGTCCAGACCTCGTATTCCAGGAGCCGGCTCGCGATCAGCGGTGCGTGCCACAGCGCATCGGGCGGCGCCCGATCTTCGCTCAAGAGGTACGCGAGCGCCACCGAACTATCGAGATAGATCACCGGTCCTCGCGGTCGCGGCGGAACTCGGCCATGAGGTCGCGAAACTTGATCACCGGCTTTCGCGGCGGAAGTTCGGTCCCGATCAGCGTCGGCGGCGTCACCCAGCCCTCGCGGACCGCCTCGGCGAGCAAGGCATCGGCGAGCAACGGGCTGCGCCCGGTGCGCGGCGGCACCAATTCGGCGACGACGCGGTCGCGATCGGTCACCAGGACGGTCTCGCCGCCGGCGGCAAGGCGCACGTATTCGCTGAGCTTGTTCTTCAGCACTTTGAGGCCGACGGCACGCATCTGAAGATAGTAGCTTCCAGAGGCTACTTTGGTCAATCAGCCGGAGCGCAGGTAGCGCACCGCGGCGTCGCGCTCGAACAGATAGAGGAGCACGCGCAGGGCTTGGCCGCGCGGCGTCGTCAGCTCCGGATCGCGCTCCAGGAACAGCCGGGCGTCGTCGCGCGCGATCTCGAGCAGGTCGCGATGCACCGTGAGATCGGCGAGCTTGAAGGTCGGCATGCCGCTCTGGCGGGTGCCGAGCACCTCGCCGGCGCCGCGCAGCCTGAGATCCTCCTCGGCGATGCGGAAGCCGTCCTCGGTGTCGCGCATGATCTCGAGGCGGGCGCGTGCGGTCTCGCCGAGCGGTCCTTGGTACAGCAGCACGCAGGTCGATGGCCGCTCGCCGCGGCCGATGCGGCCGCGCAGCTGATGGAGCTGGGCGAGCCCGAAGCGCTCGGCGTGCTCGATCACCATGACGGTGGCGGCCGGCACGTCGACCCCGACCTCGATCACCGTGGTGGCGACCAGCAGGCCGAGATCGCCCTCGGCGAACGCCGCCATCGCGCGGTCCTTCTCGGCGGCCTTCAGGCGTCCGTGCAGGAGGCCGACCGGCATGCCGAGTGCGGCCTCGAGATGCCGTTGGCGATCGACCGCGGCGGCGACGTCGATCAGCTCCGACTCCTCGACCAGCGGGCATACCCAGTAGACCTTGGCACCCGCCGTGAGCTGGCGCGCGACACCGGCGACCACCTCGTCAAGCCGATCGACCGGCACAGTGCGGGTGTCGACCGGTTTGCGTCCGGCCGGCTTCTCGCGCAGCCGCGACACGTCGAGATCGCCGTAGGCGGTCATCATCAGGGTACGCGGGATCGGCGTCGCGGTCATGACCAGCACGTCGACGCCCTTGCCCTTGGTCGCCAGGGTCAGGCGCTGGTGCACGCCGAAGCGGTGCTGCTCGTCGATCACCGCGACCGCGAGATCGCGGAATTCGACGTCCTCCTGGAACAGCGCGTGGGTGCCGACCACGAGGTCGACCGCGCCGGCGGCGAGCTGCTCGACCAGGGCGGCGCGCGTCTTGCCCTTGTCGCGCCCGGTCAGGAGCGCAAGCCGAACGCCGGCCGCGGCGGCGAGCGGCTCGATGGTGGCAAAATGCTGGCGCGCCAGGATCTCGGTCGGCGCCATCAGGGCGGCCTGGGCGCCGCACTCGACCGCGGTCAGCATGGCGAGCAGCGCGACCACGGTCTTGCCGCTGCCGACGTCGCCCTGGAGCAGGCGCAGCATGCGGCGATCGGACGTGAGGTCGGCGGCGATCTCGGCAAAGGCGGTCTGTTGCGACCCGGTCAGCGCGAAGGGCAGGGCGGCGATCGCCGCGCCTGCCAGCCGCCCGTCGCTTTGCAGACTGCGTCCCGGCAGGCGACGCTGATTCAACCGCACCAGGCCAAGCGCCAACTGGTTGGCGAGCAGCTCGTCGTAGGCGAGGCGGCGGCGTACCGCGGTGGTCGGCGCGACGTCGTCCGCTCCGACCGGCGCGTGGGCCGCGAGCAGGCTCGCCCGCCAGCCCGCCCAGCGCTCGCGCGCGACCAGCGACGCATCATGCCATTCGCCCAATTCGGGCGCGCGCGCCAGGGCCGCCTGCATGGCCTTGCCGAGCATGCGCAGCGTCAGGCCCGTGGTCAGGCCGTAGACCGGCTCGATGCCGCTGATCGTGTCGGCCTCCTCGGGCGGCACGACGTGGTCGGGGTGGGTCATCTGGCGCTCGTCGCCGAACAGCTCGACCCGGCCCGAGACGATGCGCTGGGCGCCCACCGGCAGCAGCTTCTGGAGATAGTCCGGGTGGGCATTGAAATACACCAGGTGGAGGAACCCGGTGTCGTCCGAGCAACGGACCTTGTAGGGCCGGCGCGGCGTGCGCCCCGGCAGATGGGCGTCGACCGTCAGCGCCAGGGTGACTATGGCGCCGGGCGGCGCGTCGCGCACCGTCGGCATGTGGCTGCGGTCGACGATGCCGGTCGGCAGGTGCCACAACAGGTCGGCCACCGCCGGCCCGGCCAGCCGCTCGAGCAGGCGCGCCGCTTGCTTGCCGACGCCGGGCAGCGCGACGGTCGAGGCGAACACGGGGAAGAGGATCTGGGGGCGCACCGGTGGCTGGCAGCTTCGCTCGGAGTTGCTATCTCTATTAGGTGTATACCGCCGCTGCGCGGCAGGGGGCACTGCCCCCGCGAGCGCCTTCAGAGGCCCCGGCGCGGAGCTGGCACCCGCCCGCGCTCCTC
>JACQAI010000012.1 GCA_016195115.1 Pseudomonadota bacterium | reverse complement strand
GTTTGTCGCCTACATCACCGCCGGCGATCCCTCGGGTGCGGTGACCGTCGAGCTGGTTGCGGCATTGGAACGCGCCGGCGTCGATATCGTCGAGATCGGCGTGCCGTTCTCCGATCCGATCGTCGACGGGCCGATCATCCAGGCCGCGTCCGGACGCGCGCTCGCCGCCGGCACGACCTTGGCGACCACCTTCGAGATGGTGCGCGCGATCCGGCAGCGCTCGCAGCTGCCGCTGGTGCTTTACAGCTATCTCAACCCGCTGCTGCGCTTCGGCATCGACGCGGCGGCCGCCGCCGCACGCGCCGCCGGCATCGACGGCATGTTGACGGTCGATCTGCCGGTCGGCGCCGCGCCCGAGGTGACGCGCAGCTATCGCGATCACGGGCTCGACCCGGTGTTCCTCATCACGCCGACGACCTCGCCGGCGCGCCGCGCGCTGATCGCCGAGCAGGCGCGCGGCTTCCTCTATCTGGTGGCGCTGCGCGGCGTTACCGGCGTGCAGGACGCGTCGGCCGATGCGATCGCGCCGTTGGTCGCCGACGTGCGGCGCCTGACCGACGTGCCGATCGCGGTCGGCGTCGGCATCAAGCGCCCCGACCAGGTCGCGAGCATCGGTCGCGTCGCCGACGCGGTGATCGTCGGCAGCGCGCTGGTGGCGGTGATCGGCGAGCATGCCGGCGCCGCCGACTTGGTGGCGCGGCTCGAGCGCGCCGCGGGCGAACTGGTGGACGCGCTGCCGACCCGGGGTTGATCGGCGCCCGTCTTCTCTAGTCCGATCGCTCTATTCGGGATGCGCCTAGGCCGTCTGTGCACTATCGCGCGCCGGCGGGTCGGCGCACGCTGGGGCCAGGGAGAGAGGCGCTGAAGCGTCCGGTTTCGCGATGGAGGCGCCCATGAGGCTCGGCAATGCCCATGGCCGGAGGTCATCGATCGCCATGGCTGGCGGCCGCACGGCGAATACGGCGCGTCGGACGGCGCGGCTGACCGAGCGGGCGCCGAGGGCAGCGCGACCTGCGATCATGGTGGTGGACGACGAGCGCGGCATTCGCGACCTGCTCGTCGAGTGGCTCGGCGAGGAAGGCTACCCGGTGCACGCCGCCGCCGACCCAGCCGCCGCGTTGGCGGTGCTCGAGCGCGACCCCGATATCGCACTCCTGGTGACCGACGTCGTGATGCCGGGCGGCCTCAACGGCTTCGATCTGGCGCGGCGTGCCCAGGTGACGCGGCCGGCACTCAAGGTCATCTATATCAGCGCCTACTCGATGGCCGAGGCCGTCGCCCAGGCGCGACCGGCCGACGAGCCGATGCTGCGCAAGCCGTTTCGCCTCGAGCAGATCTTGAACGAAGTCCGCCGCACGCTGGGGCCCGCCGTCCAAGCCTGACGGCACACACGGTTTCAGGCGTCGTGATCGAACGCCGGATTTTTCAGGCGGTGCAACGCCTGGCGGAGCGCCGCGGCGAGATCCTGGCGCTCAGGCGGCGCCAGGAACGCGCCGACCGTGACGGCGCGGCCGTGCGAGCGCAAGCGCAGCTGACTGCCGTGATGCGGCGGGTCGTCGAACTCGACGCGCAGCCAGTAGGGCTGGAAGGTCCAGCGCCGGCGCACGCCGCCCGGGCTGACGCGCTCGAGCACTAGCGCTTGCTCGGTCAAGCGCAAGGTCTCGAACGCGCGCAGGCGCCGGAAGCTGATCCGGAAGGCGATGTAGATCAGCGCCACGTCGAGGCCCAGGAAGCCGATCACCGGCCAGGCGCCGATCAGATAGAAGGTGACGCCGGCGCCGAAGCTCAACAGGCTCACTGCGGCCATCAGGAGCGCGAAGCCGAGCGGCGGCAGCGACCGGTTGGGCATCAGGAGCACGTCGAACAGCACCGGCGCATCGGCGGCGCGGGCGGTCTCTTCGGCGGGCGGCACGGCGGGCGGTTCGGCCATCCCGGCGATCATAGGAAGCGGGGCTTGCGCGGGTAAAGGGCCGCCGCCACTCTGCCGCCATGACCAAACAAAAAGCGGCGAAGTTCATCGAACGGCTGGCCAAACGCTTGCCCGCGCCCAAGACCGAGCTCGAGTATGAGAGCCCGTTCACCTTGCTGGTCGCGGTCGTGCTGTCGGCCCAGGCGACCGACGCCGGGGTCAACAAGGCGACCCCGGCGCTGTTCAAGGCCGCCAACACGCCGGCCAAGATGGCCAAGCTCGGCGAGGCGCGCATCCGCGACTACATCAAGACCATCGGCCTGTTCAACACGAAGGCCAAGAACGTCCACGCCCTGAGCAGGATGCTGATCGAGCACTATGGCGGCGAGGTGCCCCGCGACCGCGAGGCGCTCCAGACGCTGCCGGGGGTCGGGCGCAAGACCGCCAACGTCGTGCTCAACGTCGCCTTCGGCGAGCCGACCATCGCGGTCGACACCCACATCTTCCGCGTCGGCAATCGCACCGGCCTGGCACCGGGCAAGACGCCGGACGAGGTCGAGCGCGGCCTCGAGGCCGTGATCCCGGCGAAATGGAAGATGGGCGCGCACCACTGGCTGATCCTGCACGGCCGCTATGTCTGCAAGGCGCGCAAGCCGCTGTGCGGCGCCTGCGTCGTGCGCGATCTGTGCGGCTACACGGCCAAGACCGAGCTCGCGCTCGACATCGCTTAAGACGCACGCGCGTAAGCGCGTTCCGACCACCCTCTCCCGCATCGCGGGAGAGGGAAGGGGCCCGCGCGCGCAGCGCGGGAAGGGTGAGGGTCGTGGGGACGAGACCTGGTGCTGGCCCGTATCCTAATCATGCCGGCCAACGCCCATAAGCTGCGCTTGAATGCGACCGACGCGGAGCGCCGCCTATGGTCGGTGCTCCGAAACCGGCAGCTGTCTGGATACAGGTTTCGTCGCCAGCATCCGATTGGTCCGTTTGTCGCCGACTTCGCCTGCACGAGTCACCGCGTCGTCATTGAGGCGGATGGCGGGCGACACAAACGGAATCCTGCCGATGAGCGCCGGACCGCGTGGCTCGAACGCCAAGGATGGTGCGTCATCCGATTTTGGAACCACGATATTCTGGCCAACCCGGAAGGCGTCAAGACCATGATCCTGCGCGCGCTTCGAGACCGTTGATCGTCGTCCCGGTGCGCAACCCTCACCCTTCCCGCGCTACGCGCGGGCCCCTTCCCTCTCCCGCGGTGCGGGCGAGGGTGGTCGGCGTAGCGCTGCGCGCTACAAGCTACTAAGGCAGGTCGTGGCGGGCAGCTCGCGACCGTCGCGCGGCCGCACTTCGGCGGTGGTCACGCGCATCCCCGGGCCCTCGCGATAAAGAAACAGGTCGAGCACGCACAGCGGACTGCGGTACTGCCAGATCTCGGCCGGGGCGTCGCGCCGGCGCAGCGCCGGGTCGCCGAGCCGTGCCTGCAGCTCGTGGCGCTCCAGCCCGATCAGCTCGCGGACGTCCTTCAGCGGCGGCCGCACCAGCGCCGGCGCGGCGCTGGCGACCACCGCCGGCGGCGGCGCTGCGGCCGGCTCGACCGCGGCGGTGACTTCGGCGGCGGCGTGGGCCGGCAGGCCCTCGAAGCGTTTGTGCGGCGGACCGATCAGCTCGGTGAGTTCGGGCGCCAGCGCCGACCGCAAGTCGGCGCAACCGATCAACAGGGCCGAGGCGAGGACGACCGGGCCGAGCCCGCGGGCGCGCCCCGGCACCGCGGTCAGTCCGCGATGCCGCGCGCCATCAGGCTGGGCTCTGGTGTCGTCGGGCTCGAATCGACGACCGGCGCGGGCTGCGCCCGGCTCAGCACTTGGACGTCGCCGACGATCTCGCCACCGCATTCGATCTCGAGACGGCCGTAGCGCACGCTGCCGACGACCTTGCCGGTCGCGCGCACGTAGAGGCGATCGCGCACGGTCAGCTCGCCCTCATAACGCCCGGCGATCTCGGCGTTGTCGATCTCGGCCTTGCCCTTGAACACGCCCGATTCGGCGATCTCGATCATGCGGCTGTCGCCCAGCGACGCCTCGACCCGGCCTTCGACCACCAGGACGTCGCACGCGGTAATCTCGCCGGTCAGCGAAATATCGCGGCCGACGATCAGGCGCTTGCCTTCGCTCGGTTCCGGCTTGGGGGTCGGCATCGTCGGCGTGGTCGGCCGCCGCAGCTGGTTGGCCGCGGCTGGCGGGTCGGGCAAGCGGCGCGACAGATCCGGACGCAGCGGCACAGTGCTCGGTTTGGTGTCGCTCATGGTCAAACCTCTATGCAGCGGCGGCAGCGACGGCAGGTCCTCGTTTTCCGGCGGTGCCTCGGGAAGCGCGGGAGAGGTGTTGATCTCGCCGGTTTTCCTCTTGCGACGGAACATTCGTCACGAAACCTTTGCCAAGGTTGCGGTGTACTCCAGAGTGAACTTCTGCATTCGTTAAGTCTAGGTGAAACATTCAGCGTGCGCGCAAATCTTCGACCAGATGAGTCATCAGTGCGGTTGCGACGATCGGCACGACCAGATTCAGAAATGGCACCGTTGTCATAAATGTCATGATTGTGCCGCCGAGCCAGAGCGCGAGCCGGTGGCGCCGGAACAGCGCACGCGCTTCGGCGAGCGCGACGCGGCGCACCGCGACCTGCTCGAAATAAGCCCGCGCGACCAGGTAGCCGTTGAGGCCGTAAAACAGCATGACGTTGACGCCGGGCACCAGATAGAGCGGCAGCAGCATGAGGTTGAGCGCCAGCGCGACGCCGGCCAGCGTGAGCCCCGAGCGCAGCCCCTCGACCAGAGCCGCGCCGCGCGTCGGCGGCAGGCCGGGGTAGTAGCGCGCCTCGACGGCGTCGGAGATCGGATCGACCAGGACCGCGGTCATTGCCGCGAGCATGCTCGGGAACAACAGCCACGCCAGGATCAGGGTCGCGGCGGTGCCGAGCGCGCCGAGCGCGCCGTCGATCCACGCGACGCCGAACCACGCCACCCCGGCGAGCAGCCAGCCGACCGCGACGACCAGCACGACCAGCAGGATGAGCGTGCCCGCGATGCTGAGCGCCAGCACGCGGCGTGAGCTCGCGTCGGCCAATTGGGCGAGCGCGAGCGGCAGGGCGCGGAACAGGACCACCGATTCGCCGCTTGTGTTGTGGAGCCGGGCAGCCCATATCGGGCCGGCGCGTGCTTAGCAGCGCCGCACCCCCAGAGTCCATGGGTTTCCCAAGGTTTCAGCGGGTTTGCGCCGGTTGCGCGGGCACCGGCGATGACTATACTGCGCCGCAACTTCCTGGTTGCCGAGGGCCTGGTCAAGGGCACCATGACCCTGATCGACCAGGCCCGCGGCGAGACGCTCTATGGGCGCATGGGCCCGGGCACCGAGTCCTCGGGCGGCTCGGCGGCCAACACGATCGCGGGTTTCGCCTCGCTGGGCGGCACCGCCGGCTTCATCGGCAAGGTGCGTGCCGACCAGCTCGGCGAGGTGTTCCGCCACGACATCGAATCGCTCGGCGTCGCCCACTACACGCCGGCCGCGACCGAAGGCCCGTCGACCGCGCGCTGCCTGGTGCTGGTCTCGCCCGACGCCCAGCGCACGATGGCAACATATCTCGGCATCTCGACCGAGCTCGGGCCGATCGACCTCGACCAAGCGGCGATCGCACGCGCCAAGGTCGTCTATCTCGAGGGCTATCTGTGGGACCCGCCGCGCGCCAAGCAGGCGTTCCTCCAAGCCTCGCGCCTGGCCCACGATAGCGGCGGCCAGGTTGCGCTGACCCTGTCCGACATCTTCTGCGTCGAACGCCACCGCCAGGAATTTCGCGAGCTGCTCGGCAGCCACGTCGACATCCTGTTCGCCAACGAGCTCGAGCTCATGGCGTTGACCCAGGCCAAGGATTTTGCGGGTGCGCTCGCAGCGATCCGCGGCAAGTGCAAGATCGCGGCGGTGACGCGCAGCGAGAAAGGCTCCGTGATCCTGAGCGGCGACAAGACCACCGAGATCAAGCCCGAGAAGGTGGGACAGCTCGTCGATTCGACCGGCGCGGGCGATCTCTACGCCAGCGGCTTTCTCTACGGGCTGACCCGCGGGCTCGACATGGCGGCGTGCGGCCGGCTCGGCAGCCTGGCCGCCGCCGAGGTGATTTCGCATATCGGCGCGCGACCGCAGGTCTCGCTCAAGGAGCTCGCCGCGCAGCGCTACCCCAAGCTGATGAAAGGCTAGCCGCTTCGTCGGCTCGATACCGGTTTCATGGACCGCCGCAATCTCGCGATCATCGCGCACGTCGACCACGGCAAGACGACCCTGGTCGACAAGCTGCTCGCCCAGAGCGGCACCTTCCGCGTCAACCAGCAGGTTGCCGAACGCGCGATGGATTCCAACGATCTCGAGCGTGAGCGCGGCATCACGATCTTGGCCAAGTGCACCTCGGTGGTGTGGCACGGCGTCCGGCTCAACATCGTCGACACGCCCGGCCACGCCGATTTCGGCGGCGAGGTCGAGCGCATCCTGTCGATGGTCGATGGCGTGGTCGTGCTGGTCGACGCCGCCGAGGGGCCGTTGCCCCAGACCAAGTTCGTCACCGGCAAGGCGCTGCGCCTCGGCCTCCGGCCGATCGTGCTGATCAACAAGATCGATCGTTCCGATGCGCGGCCGCATGAAGTCCACGACATGATCTTCGACCTGTTCGCCGCGCTCGACGCGACCGACGAGCAGCTCGATTTCCCGACCCTGTTCGCCTCCGCGAAGGAAGGCTGGGCGGTCGCCGACCTCGCCGATCCGCGGGTCGACATGGCGCCCTTGTTCGATCGCATCGTCGCCCACGTGCCGCCCCCCACGGTCGATCTCGATGCGCCCTTCACCATGCTGGCGACCACGCTCGAGCGCGATCCCTATCTCGGGCGCGTGCTGACCGGCCGCATCTATTCGGGCATGGCGCGCGTCAACATGCCGGTGAAGTCGCTGTCGCGCGACGGCCGCCTGATCGAGCAGGGCCGGCTGTCGAAGCTGCTCGCCTATCGCGGGCTCGAGCGCGTGCCGATCGATACGGCCGAGGCCGGCGACATCATCGTGGTTGCCGGGCTGACCCAGACCAACGTCGCCGACACCATCGCGGCGCCAGAGGTCACGGTGCCGCTGCCCTCGCAACCGATCGATCCGCCGACCCTCGCCATGACCTTCTCGGTCAACGACTCGCCGCTCGCCGGCCGCTCCGGCGACAAGGTGACGACCCGCGTCATCCGCGACCGGCTGCTGCGTGAGGCCGAGGGCAACGTCGCCATCCACGTCACCGAGACCAGCGAGGCCGACTACGAGGTCGCCGGGCGCGGCGAGTTGCAGCTCGGCGTGCTGATCGAGACGATGCGGCGCGAAGGCTTCGAGCTGTCGATCAGCCGGCCGCGCGTCCTGTTCAAAACCGACGACGTTACCGGCCAGCGCCTGGAGCCGATCGAGGAGGTCGTGATCGACGTCGACGAGGAGTTCGCCGGCGTCGTGGTCGAGAAGCTCGGCGCGCGGCGTGGCGAGATGATCGAGATGCGGCCGTCGAGCGGCGGCAAGACGCGCCTGGTATTTCTGGCGCCGTCGCGCGGCCTGATCGGCTACCAGGGCGAGTTCCTGACCGACACCCGCGGCACCGGCGTGATGGCGCGGCTGTTCCACAGCTACGCGCCGTTCAAGGGCACCGTGCCCGACCGGCGCAACGGCGTGCTGATCTCGAACTCGGGCGGCAACGCGGTGGCGTATGCGCTGTGGAACCTCGAGGATCGCGGGCCGATGTTCATCGAGCCCGGCACCGAGGTCTACGAGGGCATGATCATCGGCGAGCATACCCGCGGCAACGACCTCGAGGTCAATCCGCTCAAGGGCAAGCAGCTGACCAACATCCGCACCACCGCCAAGGAAGAGGCGGTGCGCTTGACGCCGCCGCGGCTGATGAGCCTCGAGCAGGCGATTGCGTATATCCAGGACGATGAGCTCTGCGAGATCACGCCGCGCGCGATCCGTCTGCGCAAGCGCCTGCTCGACCCGCACGCGCGCAAGCGCGCCAGCCGCGCCCAGGAGGCGAGCTGACCACGCCTGCCCTCGCGCGCTTTACGCGAGGCCTCGACGCCTATCTCGACCGGCGCGTCCTGATCGTCTTTGCGATGGGGTTCTCCAGCGGCCTGCCGCTGGCCCTGTCGGGCGCGACGCTCAGCTACTGGCTGGCCAGCGTCGGCGTGCCCAAGACCGACATCGGCCTGTTCGCCCTGGTCGGGCTCGCCTACAACCTCAAGTTCCTGTGGTCGCCGCTGTTCGACAACGTCGTGGCACCGTGGCTCGGCCGCGGCCTCGGCCGCCGCCGCGCCTGGGGGATCCTGACCCAGCTCGGCTTGATCGCGGCGCTGCTCGCGACCGGCGCCAGCGACCCCGCGGTCAGTCCGTTGCACACCGCGCTGTGCGCCGTGTTCGTCGCCTTCTTCTCGGCGAGCCAGGACATCGTGATCGACGCCTATCGCGTCGAGATCCTCGAGGAGCGCCAGCAGGGCGCCGGCGCCGCGGTGACCCAGTACGGCTATCGCATCGGCCTCTTGGTCGCCGGCGCGGGTGCGTTGTACCTGTCGACGGTGCTGTCGTGGTTCGGCGTGTTCGCCGTGATGGCGGGGTTCGTCGGGCTCGGCATCGTGATCTTCCTGGTGAGCCCGGAGCCGCGCCGCGCCGCCGTGCCGACGCCCCGCGCCACGCCGAAGGAGCGGCTGTACGACGCCCTGATCGGACCGTTTGTCGACTTCAGCAAGCGATCCGGCTGGCCGCTGGTGCTCGGCTTCGTCGTGCTCTTCAAGCTCGGCGACGCGCTCGCCGGCATCATGGCGACGCCGTTCTACGTCGAGCTGGGTTTTTCCGCGGTCGAGATCGCCAACATCTCCAAGATCTTCGGCCTCGCCGCGACCATGCTGGGCATCTTCTGCGGCGGCCTCATGGTGGCGCAG
>JACQAI010000260.1 GCA_016195115.1 Pseudomonadota bacterium | reverse complement strand
GCCAATCCAGTCGGAGGAGCCGCCGGCGGGGAAGATCCCGTCGAGCGTGTTCATCATCTCCAGTACGTAGCCCTTCCAGATCGCGAGGAACTCCGGGCTCTGCGCCATGTTGGAGCCGCCGACCGTCACCGCGCCGCTGGCGCCGGCCGGCAGGGTGAGGCGTGGCCGGGCCGCGGCCTCACCGTCCGCATCGCCCGGTGCGGCTGCCATGCCCGGTTCAGCGCCGGCCACCGAAGCGCCGTCGGTCGACGCCGGGCCGAGCCCGGGCGGCCGCGGGCCCTTGCGCCGGCGGCGCCGCCGGCGCTTGCGCGGCACGCCGTCGCCCGACGGCGCGGCGCCCGGCGCGGCCGGGACCGGCGCCTCATGCGGGCGCGCCGGCTCGGCGGCCGCCGTGTCGGGCGACGGGCGGTCGGCGGGGGCGGGCGCCGGCGGGGTGTCCTCGGGAACGCTCATATCAGGCGCGACGGTAAGCACGCGGCGCGGCGAGGTCGAGTCCCTCCCGCGACGGCGCGCCGCCGGCTTCAAGAATCGGCCGTGCCGGACTATCCTGACCGGCGCCGGTCAGGGGAAACCGGCGCCCGAGCGCAGCGGCGTGACCGCTGCCCACCCGTGACGGAGGACGCCATGCCGGAAGCCGGATCCCAAGCCGTGACGCCGCGCCTCAAGCTCAATTTTCTGTCGCACGGCACGCTCGAATCGAAAGATATCGAGGCGTCGCGCAAGTTCTACGAGGAATTCCTCGGCCTGCAGGTCGTGCGCACCAGCCCGATCTCGCTGCTGATCCGCCTCGGCGGCACCAACACGATCGCGGTCGTGCTGAGCGCCAACAAGAAGTCGATGACCATGCTCAATCACAACGGCATCGACGTCGAGACGCAGGACGAGGTCAACGCCGCGTACGCCACCGTCGAGGCCGAGCGCGCGGCCTGGGGCCTGCACAAGATCACCAAGCCGGTGCTCCAGCACGGCACCTACAGCTTCTATTTCTGGGACGCCGACGACAATTGCTGGGAGATCCTGACCAACCCGGCGGGCGGCTACTCGTGGCTGTTCGAGCAGGGCGATCAGGCCGGTCGCGGGCACTTGGCCAAGGACTTCAAACGCCCCGGCACGGCGGCGTCCTAGCGCGGCAGGGGGCGCAGCCGCCGCGCGCGCCACAAAACCCTAGAGCGGCCTCGGCATCCGCCGCGCGCGTATTTTTGGTCGCTCGCGGGGCTTACGCCCCTGCCGCTCTAAGCCAAATGATGCACATGACGTAAGGTGACTTTAAGCTAAACTGTTTAGGACTGTTGAAGTAGCTGGACGCCGGGAGGCGGTGTCCAGGGCGCGCATGCAGGCCGGGCGCGCGGATCGCCATTCATGGGGGAGAGTGGGCCGGTGTCTCACATGAAGAAAGTCCAGAACGCCAGCGAATTGCAGCGTTTCCAGATCACCTTCGACGACGGCTCGACGACCCACGAGTGGGTGACGGCGGCCGACATCCTGCGCACCCAGGAAGCCCCGCTGCTGATCGCCGCCGAGCGCGAGCGCACCGCTGCGGCGCGCGACGGTCGCCGCCCGCGCTTCGCCATCAAGGCCGAGCGCATTCGCGAGATTCTCGGCGGCTAGCGCGGTGGCTCAAAACCCCACGACCCCGACGCCGGAGCCCGATGCCGCCGCGCAACGCGCCCGTTTGGTCGCGTTCGCGTTCGCGCGTGCCGATCTGCTGCTCGAGATCGACCGTACCGCCACCATCACGTTCGCGTCGGGCGCGGCGCGCTGGGCGGTCGACCGCGCCGCCGGCGAGCTGATCGGCGTCAAGTTCCCGACCCTGGCCGCGGCCGAGAGCGCCGGCGTGCTGCGCGACCTGCAAAAGGCCTTCACGCAAGGCACACGCTTCCCGCCGCAGACCCTCTTGTTCAAGCGCGGCAGCGGCGAGGCGATCGCGGCGTCGCTCGCCGGCTGTCCGATGCCCGACATGCCGGACCGCTACTTCCTGACCATCGCGCATCCCTACAAGCGCACCTCGGACCTGCACTCGGGTGCCGTCGCGCGCAGCGACGAAAGCGGGCTGCTGACCCGCGAAAGTTTCGAGAAGCACGCCCGGGCCCAGCTCGAGGCGGCGCGCCAGAGCGGCGAAGAGCTCGAGATGACCATGCTCGATCTCGCCGAGCTGACCAAGTTCAAGGAGGGCATGAGCGAGGAGAAGGCCGACACCTTCATGCGCGGCGTCGGCCTGATCCTGAAGAAGCAGTCGGCCGGCGGCGACGCCGCCGGACAGATCGACGCCACCAAGTTCAGCGTGCTGCACACCCGCGATGTCGCCAAGGAGGACATCGAGCAGGAGATCAGCTCGTTCGCCAAGCGCATGGACTCCAAAGGCTCCGGCATGTCGGTGCTGGCGCGCACGCTCGATCTCGACGCGGCACTCCTTGAAGGCGAGGACGCGGGGCGCGCCCTCGTCTTCGCGATCAACCAGTTCGCCTCGGCGGAGCCCGGCGAGTTCTCGGTCACCAAGCTGTCGGAGGGCCTCAAGGAGCTGGTCAAGGAGACCGTCAAGCGCGTCTCCGACTTCCGCGAGACCCTGGCGGCGCGCGGCTTCACCCTGCACTTCCAGCCGATCGTCGACTTGCGCACGCGCGAGGTCCAGCACCAGGAGGCGCTGACCCGCCTGCCCGACGGGCGTTCGCCGTTCCAAATGGTCACGTTCGTCGAGCAGATCGGGCTGGTCAGCGAGCTCGATCACGCGGTGTGCCGCCAGGCGCTCGATCTGTTGCGCCAGGATTCGACCCTGGTCGACATCGCGATCAACATTTCCGGGCGCTCGCTGCAGAGCGAGCTGTTCGTGGCCGCTCACCGAGTCGAGCCGGATCGAGAACCTCGATGCGGTCGGCGCCGTGGTGCGCCGGTTCCAGGCCGACCACCACAAGGTCTGCCTCGACGATTTCGGCTCGGGCTCGGCGACCCTGCACTATCTGCGCGCGCTCCCCGTCGACATCGTCAAGGTCGACGGGCTGTTCGTGAAGGACCTGGCGAACAACCGGCGCGACGCCGCCATGGTGCGCTCGATCGGCTCGATGTGCCGCGAGCTCGACATGCAGACCGTTGCCGAGTTCGTCGAGGACGAAAAGCAGGTCACCGTGCTCAACGAGTGCAAGATCATGAAGGGCCAGGGCTACCTGTTCGGCAAGCCGCGACCGACGCCCTACGCTTTCAAGAGCGCGGCCGCCGCCCCGATCAAAGCCAGCAACCGCACCGGCCAATGGGTCGAGTGGCGCTGAGCTGAAATCCCCCGCGCAGCGCAGAGGGGATGCACCACGAAGAACACAAAGGACACCAAGGCGTTCTGCCAAACACCGGCAGCGTGTCTCGACTTCGTGTTCTTCGTGTTTAACCCTTCACACCACGTTCGGCGCTACGCCACCGCTTCCTGATTGTGGCTGCGCAGCAGCGCCTCGCTGGCAGCGAGCAAGACCGCCAGCGCGACCCCCTCGACGGCTTCGGCGACCTCGCCGACCGACGGGAAGGACGGCGCCAGGCGGATGTTGGCGTCGCGCGGATCGTCGCCGTAAGGGAAGGTGCGCCCCGCCGGCACCAGCGCGATGCCGGCGTCGGCGGCGAGCGCGACGACGCGCTTTGCCGACCCGGTAGCAACATCGAGGCTGACGAAATAACCGCCCGCCGGCTTCGACCAGCTGGCGACCCCGCAGCCCTCGAGATGCCGCGTCAGCACGTCGTCGACGGCGCGGAACTTGGGCGCCAGCAGCCGGCGATGACGGTCCATCAGCTGGTCGATGCCGGCGGCGTCCTGCAGCAGCTTGACGTGGCGGAGTTGATTGAGTTTGTCAGGGCCGATCGTTCTCCGTGACAAGTGACGCTCGAACCACGCGAGGTTGGCCGGCGATGCCGCCATCAGGGCGAGCCCGGCGCCGGCGAAGGTGATCTTCGATGTCGAGGCGAACACCAGGGCGCGGTCGGCATGGCCGTGGCGCGCGCAGGCCTCGAGCAGATTTGCGAGGCCGTGGCGGGTCTCGGTCAGATGATGCACCGCGTAGGCGTTGTCCCAGAAGATGCGGAAGTCGGGCGCCGCGGTCGGCATCGCGGCGAGCCGCCGCACCGCCTCGGGCGCGTAGATCTCGCCGCTCGGGTTGCTGTATTTGGGCACGCACCAGATGCCCTTGATGGTCGGATCGTCGCCGACCAGGCGCTCGACCGCTGCCATGTCGGGGCCGGCGCCGGTCAGCGCCACCGGGATCATGCGGATGCCCAGGCCCTCGCAGATCGCGAAGTGACGATCGTAGCCCGGCACCGGACACAGGAACGCGATCGGGTCGCCGCCGCCCCACGGCCGCCGGGCACGCCGTGCAGCAGGGCGAAGACGATGGCGTCGTGCATCAGCGCCAGGCTCGAGTTGTCGCCGACCAGCACCTGCTCGGGCGGCGCGCCGACCATCGGCGCGAACAGCGCGCGCGCCTCGGGCAGCCCAGCGAGGCCGCCGAAGTAATTGCGGCAATCGGCGCCGTCGGCGGCGCGATGATTGCCCCACCCGGGCAGCTCGAGCAGCGCGTTGGACAGATCGAGCTGCTCCGAGGACGGCTTGCCGCGGGTCAGATCGAAGGTGCGGCCGCGCGCGCGGAACGCCGCGTAGCGCTGCTCGACGTCGCCGTGGAACCCGGTGAGCTCGTCGCGCTTCAGCTCGGCGAGCGCGGTCATTGCAGCACCCGCTCGGCGATCTGCACGGCGTTGAGCGCCGCCCCCTTGAGGAGTTGATCGCCGACGACGAACAAGGCGACCGAGCGGCCGCTCGGATCGCTGGCATCGGCGCGGATGCGTCCGACCAGCACGTCGTCGCCGCCCGAGGCCTCGACCGGCATCGGGAAGTGGTTGCGCGCGGCGTCGTCGACCACGCGCACGCCGGGCGCGTCTGCGAGCAGCGTCCGCACGGTCTCCGGCGCGATCGGCTCGGCGCACTCGACGGTCAGCGCGATCGAATGCGCGCGCAGCACCGGCACGCGCACGCAGGTGACCGATACGCGCAGCGCAGGGGCGTCGAGGATCTTGCGCGTCTCGTTGACCACCTTGGTCTCCTCGCCGTTGGCGCCGGTCGCCGGATCGATCGGCGTGTTGTGGCTGAACAGATTGAAGGCGT
>JACQAI010000259.1 GCA_016195115.1 Pseudomonadota bacterium | reverse complement strand
GATGATCAGGCCGCCTTCGCGCGCCGCGCCGCTGCCGCGGCGCGAGAACAGGCCGATCAGCACGGGCCGGAACACGAGGATGAGGATAGGCGCCAGCAGGATGCCGCCGACCACGACCAGCGCCAGCGGCTTCTGGACCTGGCCGATCGCGTCCTGCAGGTTGCCGAACTCGCCGACCCACTCCATGCGGAATCCCGGCGGCAGCGGCACCTGCTCGCCAACCTTGCGCTGCGCTTCCAGGACGGCGCTGCCGAGGTCGCGGCCGCGCACGCTGAACTTGATCGGGATATAGCGCTGCTGCGCCTCGCGGTAGATGAACGAGGCGCCCGACACCAGCCTGATCTCGGCGAGCTCGCTGAGCGGGATCTGGGCGACGCCGCCGCTGTTCGGGTCGGCCACGCCGACCATGACGCCGCGGATGGCATCCAGGCTCTGGCGGTACTCGGGCGCCAGCCGGATGACGATCGGGAAATGGCGGTCGCTGCCGTACTCGTAGAGGCTGCCGGCCGCCTGGCCGCCGATCGCGGTCTGGATCACGGCATTGATGTCGCCCGGCGCCAGGCCGTAGCGCGCCGCTTTCTCGCGGTAGATGTCGATGTTGATGGTCGGCTGGCCGAGCGAGGCGAACACTGCGAGGTCGGTGACGCCCGGCACGGTCGACAGCACCGACTTGATCTTGTTGGCGGTCGCCGCCAGCTGGTTGAGGTCGTTGCCGATCAGCTTGATCGAGTTCTCGCCCTTCACCCCCGACACTGCTTCCTCGACGTTGTCCTGGATGTACTGCGAGAAATTGAACTCGATGCCGACGAACTCGGACCCCAAGCGGCGCGACATCTCGTGGGTCAGGCCTTCCTTGTCGACGCCGCGGCGCCATTCGCCGGTCGGCTTCAGGGGCGCGAAGAACTCGGCGTTGAAGAAGCCGGTGGCGTCGGTGCCGTCGTCGGGCCGGCCGTTCTGCGACACCACCGTCTCGACCTCGGGGAAGCTCTTGATGATCTGGCGGATGCGGTTGACATAGCCGTTGCCTTCCTGGAGCGAGATCGAGGTCGGCATGGTGGCGCGGATCCACAAATTGCCCTCCTCGAGATGGGGCAGGAACTCCAGACCCATCGAGCGGACGCCGATCCCGGCGACCACGAGCAGCGCCGCACCGCCCGCGAGCGTGAGGGCGCGGCGCGCCAGGAAGAAGCGGATGACCGGCCGGTACACGAAGTGCAGGGCTCGCACCAGCGCGGTTTCGGTCTCCGCGACGCGCTCGGGCAGCAGCAGCGCGCTCAAGGCCGGCGACACCGTGAAGGTCGCGAGCAGGCCGCCGGCCAGGGCATACGCGTAGGTCTTGGCCATCGGCGAGAAGATGTGGCCCTCGACGCCGCTCAGGGTGAACAACGGCACGAAGCTCGCGATGATGATCAGCGCCGCGAACAGGATCGAGCGGTTGACCCGCGCCGCGGCGTGCACCACCAGCTCGAGCTTCTCGGAGTGAACGTCGATCATCGTCGCCGCGCCCTCGTGCTCGGCGTCGAGCCGTTCCGAGCCGCGCTCGGCCAGGCCGCGGAAGATGCTTTCGACCATCAGGACGGTGGCGTCGACGATCAGGCCGAAATCGATCGCGCCGACCGACAGCAGGTTGGCGCTTTCGCCGCGCAGCACCATCAGGCCGACCGCGAAGAACAGCGCGAACGGGATGGTCGCCGCGACGATCAGGGCGCTGCGCAGGTTGCCGAGGAACAGCCACTGGACGACGACGATCAGCAGGATGCCGATCGCCATGTTGTGCAGCACGGTGCTGGTCGTCGTGCCGATCAGGTCCTTGCGGTCGTAGATGCGCTTGATCTGCACGCCGGGCGGCAGGATATCGGCCTCGTTGATGCGTTTGACCTCGGCCTCGACGCGCCCGATGGTCGGCAGGCTCTGCTCGCCGCGGCGCATCAGCACGATGCCCTCGACGATGTCGTCCTCGTTGTCGTGGCCGGCGATGCCGAGGCGCGGCTGGTGCATCACCTTGACGTCGGCGACGTCGCGCACGAACACCGGGATGCCGCCCGCCTGGGTCAGCATGGTGCTGCCGATATCGTCCATCGAACGGATCAGGCCGACGCCGCGCACCACGGCGGCCTGGGCGCCGATGTCGAGCGTGTTGCCGCCGACGTTGAGGTTGGCGTTGTTGAGCGCCTGGACGACCTGCTGCAGGGTCAAGCGGTATTGCAGCAGCCGGTTGAGGTCGACCGTGACCTCGTAGGTCTTGGTCTTGCCGCCCCAGCCGACCACGTCGATCACCCCGGGCACCGCCTTGAAGCGGCGCTGCAGCACCCAGTCCTGCAGGGTCTTGAGGTCCGTGACGCCGAAGCCGGGCGGGCCGACCAGCTGGTAGCGGTAGATCTCGCCGATCGGGCTGACCGGCGAGATGACCGGCTGGGCGCCGTTGGGCAGCGGCGCCATCTGGCTCAGCTGGTTGAGAATCTTCTGCTCGGCCTGCTCATAGGTGTGGTCGAAGGTGAACTGCACCTTCACGTCGGACAGGCCGTAGAGCGAGATCGTGCGAATCGCCGTGATGGGGGCGCGCGTTCCCGCCAGCTGGACCTCGAGGGGAATCGTGATGTAGCGCTCGATCTCCTCGGCCGAGAGGCCCTGCGCCTGGGTTACCACGTCGACCATCGGCGGCGTCGGATCGGGATAGGCTTCGATGTTGAGCTGCTGGAACGCGAACACGCCGCCGACCAGCGCGATCACGAACAGGGCCAGCACCAGCACGCGCTGCTGCACCGCGAAGCCGACGATCGCGGTCATGGACGGCTCCGGCCTCCCCGAAAAGCGGAACCCTGCAAAATCCGAGGCTCGGCCAGGCGGCCTGCCCCTCGCCTCGGCCGGTCTGCGCCGGGCCGGCGCCGGCGCGGATCATGGCGCGGAATCGACGGGAGCACGGACCCGGGAAGGCAGGCGATGGCGGTCATCGAGGCGCTCAAACGTGGCACGGTGCGGGGCGACGAGGTCGACCCACTCGCAACTTCCACGCCGCGATCAGGCGGCGGCCCGCCTCGTCCTCACATCATTGTCACCGACTGGTCATCCGCGGTCCGGCGGCTTTTGCGGCAAAACTGCCGTTCAGTTTCATGACTTCACCGCGATGGCGGCGGAGTGCCGGGCGCCCGACCGGGCGCGACGGCGATGACCAGGAACCCCGGAGCCCGCCATGCATGCCCAGGTCGAAGACGTGCTTGCCTGCGTACCCAATCTGGAGCGCTACGCGCGGCGCCTGAGCCACGGCGAGGAGTCGGTCGAGGACCTGGTGCAGGAAACCGTGGCGCGCGCGCTCGGCAACCTCGAGCGCTACCGGCCGACCGGCGACCTCAAGGCCTGGCTGTTCACGATCATGAAGAACCACGTGCGCGATTTGTGGCGCAAGCGGCGCAACATGGCGACCGTCAGCCTTGCCCAAGCCACCGAGATCGAGAGCCGCGCCGCCGCGCCGCCGCAGATCGATCACCTGTTCCTGCGCGATCTCACCGCGGCCATTCGGCGCTTGCCCGACTATCAGCGCGACGTGCTGCTCCAGGTCAGCATGGACCCCTCGAGCTACCAGGCCGCCAGCATCGCGCTCGGCATCCCGATCAGCACCGTGCGCTCGCGCCTGTTCCGCGCGCGCAACTCGCTGCACCGGCTGCTCGACGACGACGGCCGTGACGGCGCCGGCCGGCGCCGGCGCAGCGCGCGCCTCAACTGATCCAGCCGCTGGCGGCTTGCGCCTCGAAGCAGCGCACCAGCCGCGCCGCGTCGAGCCGCGGCGCCGCCGGCAGCCACGGCTGCGGCACCGCGAAGCACACGCCGAATAGCCTGAGCCAGCCCGGCCCGGCGGCGCGGATGCGCACCGGCGCGGCGCCGGCGGCCTGCACGGTCGCGCGCGCGTAGGCCGGCTGCGGCGCGGGCGCCGCGGCCTGCAGGGTGAAGACCGGGCGCTCGCCGTCGGTCATCTCGATGAGGGCGTTGTCGGGCGCCGCCCAGCAGCCGAGCCCGCTCAGCGCGCCGAGCAGCGGAAACTCGAGCGCCGCCGCCGGGTCATCGGTCTCGAACAGGAACGGCCCATGGAACTTGCTCCAGCGCAGCCGCCAGCGCCCGATCAGCCGCGCCGGGCTGTCGGCCATGAAGAGCAGCTGATGGAGGAACACGACCCAGGCCTGCAGCGTCGGATTGTAGAGATAGGGGTTCGGCGCGGCGCCGAGCCGACGCTGCGCCGCCAGGCGCGCGCGCAGTGCCGCGACCGTGCGCTCGGCGTCGGGGTCGGGCGCAGCCGGCGCCGGCGTCGCGTAGCCGCCGAGCTCGACCGTGCGCACGTCGTCGAGATCGGTGGCGTAGAGCGGGCTGGTCGCGAGCGTGCACAGGCCGTGGCGCTGCAGCACCATGTCGTATTGGTAGTCCGACGCGAGCGCGACGTCGCTGTCGGGGCCCTGGCGAAACGCCGGCTCGCTGAATTCGGCGCAATCGCGGCCGGCCGCGAACAGGAACCAGCGGCGCATCTCGGGGGTCGTCGGTGTGCGGTAGTGGTCGACGATGACGCGCGCCGCGGCACGGGTGAACAGCACCATGCCGGCGCCGGTGTTCATCGGGATGGCGTAGCCCGGGCGCTTGACCAGGAGGCGGCGCTCGAAGGCGCGCGCCGTCGCCGCGCCGACCTCGAAGCCGTCGGCGGCGCCGGCGGCAAACAGCGCCATCAACGCGCCGTACCACCCCGGCGCCAGGCGGATGTCGCTCTCGATCAGGCCGCAATAGGCATAGTCGAGCGCGAGCATGCGGGCGAGCGCGGCGAAGATCGCAAAATCGGGGCCGCCGACGACGTCGGCGTGGATCTCGCGCAGGCACGGCAGGTCGGGCGCCAGCTCGTGCGGCAGACGGCGCCCCTCCGGGCTGGCGCTGCCGTCGAACCACAGCAGGTCGAAGGCGCCCTCGAAGGCGAACGAGGCGATCGACTGCACGGTGAGGTCGACGCGGTCGCGGGTCGTGACGCTGAAGCAGACGTCGTGCTGCGCGCGATCGAACACGACGGTCGGCGCCATCAGGGCGCGGCGGCCGCCAGATCGGCCAGCCAGGCGTCGAGCCGCGTGCGCTCGTCGGCGGGCAGCACGCCGAGGTCGATCAGC
>JACQAI010000011.1 GCA_016195115.1 Pseudomonadota bacterium | reverse complement strand
TATTTCATTGCTTTTTGCGTGTTCCCCATTCGATCACGTTGCCAACCGCGACGACTCACAGGTACATTCTTTCTTGCTTCGAACGTGCCGGCTGGGCCAGAAATACCAGGCGATTCTAGTAATTAGCGCCGGAAAGCCGGATCGTGCGAGGGGGCAGCGGGGATTGATCAAGTTTTCGAGGGTTTACCACCGCGACTTGCGCTTGGGCGGGTCGCAACGGCGTCGTATGTTCGGCAGATTAAGTCTTTAACTCCAAGTATTCGTCGAAAAATGTCAAATAAAAGAGGGGCGAGCGCGCGGCCGGCCTGGCGGAGCTCCCGGCGTCGCGACATGGGGGCTGACAGGATCGCGTCAGGCGGGCCGGTTTGGTGGGTCGAGATAGGAGATAAGGCATGGATGAAGCCAGCCAGCTGCGGTCGGTCGACGCTCAGTGGGCCCGCGTTCGGGGTCGCCTGCGGGCCGAGGTCGGCGAGGCGGCGTTCAAGAGCTGGCTCAATCCGCTGACCTTCGACGGCGTCCGTGACGGCGCCGTCAAGATGGTGCTGCCGACGCGCTTCATGCGCGATCACGTCATGAAGCACTACGCCGAGCGCCTGAAGTCGCTGTGGTCGGGCGAGATCCCCGGCATCCGCACGGTCGAGATCGGCGTCGCCGCGCAGGCCGCCGCCGAGAAAGGCGAAGCGCCGGCCGCCCAGCCCGGCGCCGCTTCAGCGGCGCGGCCCGCGCTGCTGCGCGCCAAGGCGCCGCCGCGGCGCGGCGATAGCCACGCGGCCAATGGCGAGGCCGTGCCGGTCGCCGAGCCCGACGGCATGCTCAACGGCGCCGCCATCCAGGCGCCACTCGATCCGCGCCTGACCTTCCAGAATTTCGTCGTCGGCAAGCCCAACGAGCTGGCGTTCGCCGCGGCGCGGCGCGTCGCCGATGCCTCCTCGGTGCCGTTCAATCCGCTGTTCCTCTACGGCGGCGTCGGCCTCGGCAAGACCCACCTGATGCACGCGATCGCCTGGGAGATCCGCACGCGCGATCCGGCGCGCCGCGTCATCTACCTGTCGGCCGAGAAGTTCATGTATCAGTTCATCCGCGCGCTGCGCTTCCGCGACACCGTCGCGTTCAAGGAGCAGTTCCGCTCGGTCGACGTGCTGATGATCGACGACGTCCAGTTCATCAGCGGCAAGGACTCGACCCAGGAGGAGTTCTTCCACACCTTCAACGCGCTGGTCGACCAGAACCGCCAGGTCGTGATCTCGGCCGACAAGTCGCCGTCCGACCTCGAGGGCCTCGAGGAGCGGCTGCGCTCGCGCCTCGGCTGGGGCCTGGTCGCCGACATCCACCCGACGACCTACGAGCTCCGGCTCGGCATCCTGCAGTCGAAGGCCGAGCAGCTGCAGGCGCAGATCCCGCAGAAGGTCACCGAGTTCCTGGCTCACAAGATCCAGTCCAACGTGCGCGAGCTCGAGGGCGCGCTCAACCGCATCGTCGCACATTCGACCCTGGTCGGCCGCGACATCACGCTCGAGACGACGCAGGAGGTGCTGCACGACCTGCTGCGCGCCAACGATCGCCGCGTCACCATCGAGGAGATCCAGAAGCGCGTCGCCGAGCACTACACCATTCGGATCGCCGATATGAGCTCGGCGCGGCGCGCCCGCGCGGTGGCGCGGCCGCGCCAGGTCGCGATGTATCTCGCCAAGGTGCTGACCTCGCGCTCGCTGCCCGAGATCGGCCGCAAGTTCGGCGGCCGCGACCACACCACGGTGATGCACGCGGTGCGCAAGATCGAGGAGCTCAAGGCCGCCGACCCGGCGCTCGCGGAGGACGTCGAGCTGCTGCGCCGGATGCTCGAGTGCTGACGGGGAGGCGCGTCCGAAAGCCCCTCGCCAGCCGGCGTCCCATGATATAGTGCGCGTCCTTTTTTCATCGGCGGCGCGATTCGCGCGCGGCTGCAAGAAGAGGCGTCGGCCGAAGCCCTCGGTGCGATAACACACCATGAAACTGACCATCGAACGCGCAGCGCTGCTCAAGACCCTGGGTCACGTCCAGAGCGTCGTCGAGCGGCGCAACACCATCCCGATCCTGGGCAACGTGCTGATCCAGGCGCATGACGAGCGGATCGCGCTGACCGCGACCGACATGGATCTCGACATCGTCGAGCGCGCGCCGGCCCACGTCGGTGCCAGCGGCGCCACCACGGCGCCGGCCCACACGCTCTACGACATCGTGCGCAAGCTGCCCGAGGGCGCCGAGATCGAGCTCGACGGCGGCGGCGACAAGGAGCGCCTGGTGGTACGCGCCGGGCGCTCGAACTTCACCCTGCCGGCGCTGCCGACCGCCGACTTCCCGGCGATCAGCGGCGACGCGCTCAACCACTCCTTCACGCTCGCCAGCACCGAGCTCAAGGCGCTGATCGACCGCACCCGCTTCGCGATCTCGACCGAGGAGACGCGCTACTACCTCAACGGCATCTTCCTGCACGCGACCCGCAGCAACGAGGTCCAGGTGCTGCGCGCGGTCGCGACCGACGGCCACCGCCTGGCGCGGGTCGAGATGCCGTTGCCCGACGGCGCGTCGGGCATGCCGGGCGTCATCCTGCCGCGCAAGACCGTGACCGAATTGCGCAAGTTGATCGACGAATCCGAGAGCCCGGTCGGCGTGTCGCTGTCCGACACCCGCGTGCGCTTCTCGTTCGACGACGTCGTGCTGAGCTCGAAGCTGATCGACGGCACCTTCCCGGACTACGAGCGCGTCATCCCGCAGGGCAACGACAAGATCATGGAGGTCGACTGCAAGGCGTTCGCCCAGGCGGTCGACCGGGTGGCGACGATCTCGACCGAGAAGAGCCGCGCCGTGAAGCTGAGCCTGAACAACGGCACCCTGGTGCTCTCGGCGACCAGCCCGGACGCCGGCAGCGCCACCGAGGAGCTCGAGGTCAGCTACAAGTCGAGCCCGATCGAGATCGGCTTCAACTCCCGCTATCTCCTCGACATCACCCAGCAGATCGAGGGCGACGGCGCCCAGTTCGTGATGGCCGACTCGGCGTCGCCGACCATCGTGCGCGACCTCGCCGACCAGACCGCGCTCTACGTCCTGATGCCGATGCGGGTGTGACCCCGGCAGCGCGCGTCATGGCCGGGCTTGATCCGGCCGCCGGCATCGCCATCTGAACCACGCGGCCCGCCCAACGCGGGCTGAACGGGCGCCGCTAGATGTAGAAATACCGCCCTGTTCAAACCCTGTTCGAGCAGGTGAAGCCACAACATCTGGGGGCATCTCGGCGGCTGAATTTTGCCCCTCCAGCGCCTATAGTGACCCGGTGAATCCGACCCTCCGCTGCACCCCGGCGATCACCCGCCTGCAGCTCCAGAATTTCCGCTCGTACGACCGCGCCGACCTCCGGTTCGACGGCCGCATCGTCGTGCTCACGGGCCCCAACGGCGCCGGCAAGACCAACCTGCTCGAGGCGCTGTCGTTCCTGGCGCCCGGTCGCGGGCTGCGCCGCGCCGCGCTCGGCGAGGTGCAACGGGTCAATGGGGCGCTCGCGCCTTCGGCTGCCGCGCCGACCTGGGCGGTCGCCGCGACGGTCGAGACCGTGGCGGGGCCGGTCATGGTCGGCACCGGGCTCGAGCCCCAGGACGACGGCGGCGAGCGCCGGGCGCTGCGCATCGACGGCGCGCCGCGGCGTGGCCAGGCGGCGCTCAGCGAGCTCTTGACCGTGACCTGGCTGACGCCGCCGATGGACCGCTTGTTCATCGAGGGCGGATCGGGCCGGCGGCGCTTCTTCGATCGGCTGGTGCAGGCGTACGATCCGCAGCATGCCGGGCGGCTCGGCGGCTATGAGCACGTCATGCGCGAGCGCGCGCGCCTGCTGCGCGAGC
>JACQAI010000225.1 GCA_016195115.1 Pseudomonadota bacterium | reverse complement strand
TCGGTGCCGCGGCGGCGGTTGGCGGGCTCGTGAGCCTGGTCGCCGCCGAATTGCCGTTCGGCTGGCTGCTCGAGCTTGCGCTCGTCACCGTGCTGATCGCTCAGCGCGATCTGTTCGAGCATGTCCGCCGGGTCGGCGCTGCACTCGAGCGCGACGGACTGGAGGGCGGCCGCGCCGCGGTCGCGCACATCGTCGGGCGCGACCCCGACAGCCTCGATCGCCACGGCGTGGTCCGCGCCGCGATCGAATCGCTGGCCGAGAATTTCAGCGATGGCGTGATCGCGCCGCTGTTCTGGTACCTGCTGCTCGGGCCGATCGGCCTCTGCGCCTACAAGGCGATCAACACGCTCGACAGCATGATCGGCCATCGCTCCGAGCGGTTTCGCGCCTTCGGCATGGTCGCGGCCCGCCGGTCGCCGCGCTTGCCACGATGTGGCGCGATGCCGGCAAGCACCGGTCGCCCAATGCCGGCTGGCCGGAGGCCGCGATGGCCGGCGCGTTCGACCTGGCCTTGACCGGGCCGCGCCGCTATCACGGCGTGGTGGTCCCCGACCCCTGGATCGGCGCCGGCCGCGCGCGCGCCGAGCCGGACGACCTCAAGCGCGCGCTGGCGCTGTTCGCGCTGGCCTGTGCGCTCGCGGCCGCGCTCATGATCCTGACGCTGAGCGCCCTGCTGGTGTAACACCGTCATCGCCGTGCGATGGCAAGCAGACGGTCGAGATCGAGCGCGCCGGCAACATGGTCGCCGAGCGCGTCGAGCGTGGTCTCGAGTCGCGCGTCGAAACCGATGCTTGCCGTCCGACCGCCGCGCAACTGGCCGAGGAACCAGGCACGGAAGGCATCGCTGGCGAACAGCCCGTGGACGTAGCAGCCGGCGACTAGGCCGTCGGCCGAGCGCGCGCCGTCCGGCCGCTCGCCCTCGGCGCCGTCGAGCGCCAGCACGGGCCGCGCAGTGTCGACGCCGGTGGTGCGCCCGATATGCATTTCGTAGCCGTGCAGCGCCGCACCGGCGGTCGCCTCGCGGCCGGTGGTCGCGCGCAGGGTCTTGTCACCGGTCATCTCGGTGGCGACGTCGAGCAGGCCGAGGCCGGCGCTGTCGCCGGGCGCGCCCTCGATGCCGAACGGATCGGCGATGCGCCGGCCGAGCATCTGGAAGCCGCCGCAGATGCCGAACACTGGCCTGCCCCGGCGGACGTGGGCGCGCAGGTCGATGTCCCAGCCTTCGTCGATCAGCGCGGCGAGGTCGGCGCGCGTCGCCTTCGAGCCGGGCAGCAGCACGAGGTCGGCATCGGCCGGCAGCGGCCGGCCGGGCTCGACCATATCGATCACGACGTCGGGCTCGCCGGCGAGCGGATCGAGGTCGTCGAAGTTGGCGATGCGCGGCAGCCGCGGCACCGCGATCTTGATCGACCCGTCACGCGCGGCGATGGCGGGCATGCGATCGAGCGCGACTGAATCCTCGGCCGGCAGCCGGCGCGCCTCGGCGAACCACGGCACGATACCGAGGCAGTCGAGCCCGGTGCGGTCGCGGATCACCGCCAGCGCCGGCTCGAACAGCGTCGGATCGCCGCGGAACTTGTTGATCACGTAGCCGGCGAGCCGGCGGCGCTCCGGTTCAGCAAGCAGCGCGCAGGTGCCGACCAGGCTGGCGATCACGCCGCCGCGGTCGATGTCGCCGACCAGCACGACCGGCAGGTCGGCGGCCTCGGCGAAGCCCATGTTGGCGATATCGCCGGCGCGCAGATTGACCTCGGACGCGCTGCCCGCGCCTTCGACCAGCACCAGGTCGGCGTCGGCGCCGACGCGCGAGAAGCTGTCGAGCACGCGCGGCAACAGGCTCGGCTTGAGGGCGCCGTAGTCGCGCGCGCTGGTGCTGCCGATGCGGCGGCCCTGGACGATGACCTGGGCGCCCGACTCGGTCTCGGGCTTGAGCAGCACCGGGTTCATGTGCACCGACGCGGCGACCCGGCAGGCCCGCGCCTGCAGCGCCTGGGCGCGGCCGATCTCGCCGCCGTCGTCGGTGACCGCGGCGTTGTTCGACATGTTCTGCGGCTTGAACGGTCGCACCGCGAGGCCGCGGCGCGTGAAGGCGCGCCCGAGCCCGGCGACCAGCAGCGATTTGCCGACGTCCGATCCGGTCCCCTGGAGCATCAGCGCCGGCACGCGCATGGCGGCTACGACGGCGGCGCGGCGAGCGCGCTGCGCAGATCGGCGGCGCCGGGATTGTCGAAGCGGCGGTTGAACAGGATCTCGCGGCTGGTCGCGCCCTCGCCGTAGTAGCCGCGGTTCCATTCCTCGCGGATGGCGATCAGTCCACCCTCGAGGTTGATGCCGCCGTAGAGCCCGATCGAGCTCGAGTAGGCGACCAGGTCGGCGCCGAAATTGGGCGTGGTGGCGCCGCCCATGCCGGCACCGACCGGGCCCAGCGCGAAGGTCAGATCGGCACCGATCTTGACCTGGTTGTCCATCAGCTTGGCGAGGCCGCCGTCGGTCAGCACGAACAGCATCAGCTCTTGCATCTCGGCGCCGATCTGCAGGCCGAACGAGCCGCCGCCGATGCCGTAGAACGCGGGCGCGCTCCAGCTGCCGTCGGCGCCCTTGGCGAGCAGCATGCCGGAACCGCCGGAGCCGCCGAAGAAGAAGCCGGCGCGCCACAGGTTGGGCACGATCAGCACGGCCTTGGCGCGGCCGATCATGTCGCTGACCGATTTGCCCATGTTCTGGTCGCGGCGCAGCCGGTCGACCACCAGCTTGCCGCGGTCGACCAGCTCCTGCTGCTCGCTGGCCGATGCCGGCACGGCGAGCGATAGCGTGAGCAGGGCGATGAGGAGGAAACCAATACGGCGCATGTCGCTCTCCTAGAACTCGATGCCCTTCTGGGCTTTGACGCCGGACCGGAACGGATGCTTCACCATGGTCATGTCGGTCACCAGATCGGCGAGCGCGATCAGCTCAGGTTTGGCGTTGCGCCCGGTCACCACGACGTGGAGGTCGCGGCGCTTGGCCCTAAGAACGTCCAAGACCTCGTCGAGGGGCAGGTAGTCGTAGCGCAATACGATGTTGAGCTCGTCGAGGATCACGAGATGATAGCGCGGGTCGGCGAGCATCGCCTTACTCGTCTCCCAGGCCTGGCGCGCGGCGCTGAGGTCGCGCTGGCGGTCCTGGGTGTCCCAGGTGAAGCCCTCGCCCATCGCCTTGATGGTGACCAGGTCGGGGAAGCGCTCGAGCACGGCGCGCTCGCCGCTCGCCCATACGCCCTTGACGAACTGCACGATGCCGACCGGCAGGCCGTGGCCAAGCGTGCGCAGCGCCAGCCCGAAGGCCGCG
>JACQAI010000224.1 GCA_016195115.1 Pseudomonadota bacterium | reverse complement strand
GTCGGCGTCGACATGACGGCGCTCGCCGCCAAGGTCGAGGCCGCGCGCGCCCGCCTTGAGGCGGCCAACCGACCCAACAAGCAGCTCTACGACAATGTCGAGCGGGTGGTGAACACGTTCTGCCCCGGGCTCGCCAAGATGCCGTATCACATCGATCGCTGGGGCGGCGGCCATCACGGCCACACGCTGGGAGCGTACATCAAGCCGCGTTGAGCTTGCGGCGCCCCGGTACTGCGTCGCTTCGACCGTGGGTCAGGGGCTCGGCTGCAACGCGTTGCGCAATTGGCTGAACGAGCTTAGGCAGCCGCGCTCTTCATCCCAGAGCGCCAAGGTCAGGCACTTCATGCTGGTGCGCAGACTCAGGTGAGGGACGCTGTGCAGCTCGAGATTTTGCTCGAAGCACTCGCGCAGCCGGTAGTTCGGGATCCGGCTCGACAGGTGGTGGATGTGGTGGAAGCCGATCGAGCCCGTGATCCAATGCAGGAAGCGCGGCAGGTCATAAAACGAGCTGCCCGCCAGCGCCGCGGTATGGAAGTCCCACGTCGAGTCGGTCGCCCAATAGGTATTTTCGAACTGGTGCTGAACGTAAAACAGCCAGACCCCGATGATGGCGGCGATCACGATCACCGCCAGATAACCCAGCAGGGCCGGCAGCAGACCGACGAGCAGCGCCGCACCGGCGGTCTTGGCGGCGATTGCCGCATTGGTCCCGAGCACGCTGATCCACTCCTGGCGATTGCGCAGCGGATTGCCGACGGGAATCCGGTGGCGGATCAGGAATTGGAACGCCGGACCGATGCCGAACATGACGAAGGGATTGCGATAGGCGCGGTAGGTGAAGCGCCGCCAAGCCGATTGAGCCAGATACTCGCGAACCGTGAGGGTGGTGATGTCGCCGATGCCGCGCCGATCGAGATTGCCCGACGTGGCATGATGCATCGCATGGGCTTTGCGCCAGGACGCATAGGGCGTGAGCGTGAAGATACCGAGGATGCGCCCCAGGCGGTCGTTGGCCCGGGGCGACTTGAAGAACGAGCCGTGCCCGCAGTCGTGCTGGATCGCGAACAACCGCACCAGAAATCCGGCGGCCGGCAGCGCGAGCAGAAGCGCCGCCCAGATGCCCGCGTTCAGGCTGTAGAGCATCACCGCGAGGATGGCGAGGAAGGGCCCGCCGGTATTCATCAGTTGGACCACGCCGCGTACGGTGTCGGGGCGGGCGTAGGGGGCGACGATCTCCCGCCACGGGCGACCGACGCGATCGCCGCCGGCTTCCGGCGGGGCATCGGGCAAGCCGACCATGGTTGATGTGGACATTGCGAGAGGATCGCCGCTGAGGGTTACGATTCGGTCAAGCTCGACCCGAGCCGGGCGATGCGGCCCGCCATCTATCGGACCTGGCTCCGTGCGATTGCCGTGACCTTCGACGCGAGCCGCCCGGAACGCAGCGCGATCTCCGCGTCCTGCGCCTCGATGGCGGCCCGGGCGGGTTCGTCGCCGTCCAGCCCACCCAGCAGGGCGCTCGGCACGCGCCGATTTGAGCGCCGCGAGCCATCGTCGTAGACGACATCGAACAAGGTGAATTCACTCGCAGCCGATTTCTTGCGTGCCATATGCCATCCCGCGGCGCGCTGACAGGTCGGCGAGCCGCAAGGCAGAGCGCATGCCCAGCCGGATTTGTAAAGCGGCGAATAGCCGCCCTGCGGCCCCCGACCCCCCGGATCGGTAAGGCGCAGCGGCCTTAACCGGCGATGGCGGCGTCCGCGATGACCCCGGCGATCGCCGCCGGATTCTGCGGCGCCATAATGTGGGCACCGGCGATGCCGGGTATCTCGGCCAGCTGCTGCAGCAGCTCGACGCAGATCGCCCGGCCCTCGGTGCGTGGATCGGCCGCCTTGTCGAGGCGCTCGATCACGGCATCGGGAATGATCGTGCCGAACAGCTTTTCACGCATCCAGCGCGCCGACCGCGCCGAGGGGATCGGCGACACGCCGATCAAGATCTTGAGTTTCGGGACGATGTCGAGCTCCGCGAGGCGCGCCGCATAGCGCCGTACCACCGCGATGTCCAGGCAGAACTGCGTCTGGATGAAATCGACGCCCGCCGCCTGCTTGGCGAGCAGGCTCTGCGGCGTCCAGCCGGGCGGCGGGTCGATCGGCGTGTCGGCGGCGCCGAGCAGCAGCGCGACCGGGCCCTTGATCTCGGTGCCGGTGGGCAGGCGGTGGTCGCGCCGCATGCGCTCGGCGGTCTCGAGCAGGGTACGGCTCTCGAGATCGAACACCGGCTTGGCGTCGGGCTGGTCGCCGGCACTGGGGTCGTCGCCGCGCAGGATCAGGATGTTGCGGATGCCGAGCGCCAGCGCGCCCAGGAGATCGCTCTGCAGCGCCAGGCGATTGCGATCGCGGCAGGTCATCTGGAGGATCGGCTCGATGCCGTGGTCGAGCAGCAGGCGCGCCGCGACCAGGCTCGAGAGATGCGCCTTGGCACCGGCGCCGTCGGTGACGTTGACCGCGGTCGCGAGCCCCTTGAGGGGCAGGGCGCGCGCCAGCAGGTCGGCCGGGTCGGTGCTGACCGGTGGCGAGATTTCCGCTGTAATCACAAAGCGCCCGCTGCGCAGCGCCTGATCGAGCGCGCTCGCCGCGCCGCTGGTTTCTTGATCCATCGGGCATTTCAGGGGCGCGGCTTTGCGGCGGTCAACCACAAACGCGCCCATCGGCTGCGGATGGGCCGCGGCGATCCGTGGAACCGCGTTGACTCGGGCCCCCCGCACGGTCCTAGCATGACGCCACAAACCTCGAGGGAGCGAGCCATGATCGTCGAAATGCGCACCTACACCCTGAAGCCCGGCAGCACGCCGACGGTCGTTGAGCGCTTCGGCAAGGCGCTGCCCAACCGCACCAAGCTGTCGCCGCTCGCTGCGTTCTGGACCACCGACGTCGGTCCGCTCAACCAGATCATCCATGTCTGGTGCTACGAGGACAGCGCGACCCGCGACAAGATCCGCGCCCAGTCGACCAAGCTCGAAGGCTGGCCGCCCGACATCTCCGAGTTCGTCGTCGACCAGGAAACCAAGATCATGATCCCGGCGCCGTTCTCGCCGCCGCTCGAGCCGCGCCAGCTCGGCAACTGCTACGAGATCCGCACCTACGTCTACAAGCCGCGCTCAATTCCGCATGTGCTCGAGAGCTGGGGTGCCGCGATCGGCGAGCGCACCAAGCTGTCGCCGCTGGTCGGCGCGTTCTACAGCGAGGTCGGTGTGCTCAACCAATACGTCCACATCTGGGCCTACAAGGACGCCGCCGAGCGCTCCCGCATCCGTGCCGAGGCGGTCGCCAAGGGCATCTGGCCGCCCAAGTCGAAGGTCACCGACATCCTGGTCAAGCAGCAGAACGCGCTGTGCATCCCGGCGCCGTTCTCGCCGTTGCGCTAGTCTGAGCGTTCTACCCCGCCAGCGGCAGGTGGCAGGCGAGGCTGTGGCCCGCTGACACCTGCCGCACCGGCGGCGTCACGTCATCGCAGATCGGGCCGATCCGGCGTGGACAGACGCCGGCGAAGCGGCAGCCGGTGCCGAGCGCGCGCGGCTCGCCGAGCAGCCGGACGCGCTGCGCCGCG
>JACQAI010000110.1 GCA_016195115.1 Pseudomonadota bacterium | reverse complement strand
TAATCCCCAGCGGTGTCAGGAACTCCTCGCGGAGCTGCTCGCCGGGATGGACCGGCGGCAAGTCGCGCGCCTTGCGCCTAGCGGTGGTAGTCGACGATCTCGACATTCTCGGCCCCTCCGTTCTTCCAAACGAAGCAAATGCGCCACCGATCGTCGATCCGGACGCTGTGCTGGCCGCGGCGATCACCGCGCAAGGCTTCGAGCCGGTTGCCCGGCAGCGCCGCCAAGTCCCGCAATTCCTCAGCTTGGTGGATCAGACGGAGCTTGCGCTGCGCCACCCGCTGAATGTCATGCGCCAGCTTCTTCGCAAATCGGCCCTGAAACAGAGCCTCAGCGTCCCGGTCTGCGAAGGAACGGATCACGCCATTGATATACCCGGAACGCAGTCAGACTGCAACGCGTGTATAGCGCGCATCCTCTGCGGCATCCTGCACGAGGACGTGGGGGAAACCCCTCTCCCCACCGGGGAGAGGGGAGCGCCCCTACGCGGCCAAAAACTCGTTCCACTTCTCGGTGTAGTACTCCTGGTTCTTGGGCCGGGTGTTCCAGACGTAGACGTTCTTGCAGCGCTCGTCGATCGAGCCGCCGTCGCGGCCGACGCCGCCGTACCACTGCGCGACCTCCTCGGGCTTCAGGTACTTCTCGTAGGTCTTGATCGGCGAGAAGTAGCCGATCTCGGACTGGCGTGCGCCGGCGAAGCCCTCGAGCCAGTTGTTCATCCACTGGTAGGCGACGTCGAGGTCCTTGCAGGTCTTGGACAGGCAGGCGCCCTGGGTCCAGGCGCGATAGCCCTCCTTGGCGACGGCGTAGCGCAGCGGGATGCCTTTCTTGGAGACCTCGACGATCACGGGCCACCAGGCATCGGCGATCCACACCTCCTCCGACGCCATCAGGTTGACGAGCTCGCCATAGGCCTTCCACAGCGCGCGGAAGTGGCCTTCCTTCTTCTTTTCCTTGAGGAACAGGATGACGGTGTCGACCTCCTTCTCGGTCAGGTTGGAGACGTCCGCCGGCTTGAGCAGGCCGAGCGCCTCCATGCCGAGCGCCGCATCCAACATGCCGAGCCAGTCGATGCCGAACAGCGCGACCTTGCCGCGCCATTTCGGATTGAAGAGCTCGCCCCACGACAGCGTGTTGTTCACCGCCGGCACCTTCGCGGTGTTGTAGCCGATCGAATCCATCTGGAACATGTAGGGCACGAACTTGATCTTGGTCCGCTCCTTGTCGACGTACATCGCGAGGCCGGGATTGTCGCCCTTGCAGTACGGCAAATCGGGCGAGGCGCGGCCGTCGCGCAGCAGCGGGTGCACGTCTTTCCAGTTGGACAGGCGCGCGACCTCGATCGGCTGGATGAGCTTCTCGTCCCACGCGTAGTTCATGAAGTCGCAGCCGACCTCGACGATGTCGATCGGCGCCACCCGGATGCGATCGACCCGCGCCTGCGACGACGGGTTGACCCACGGCTTTGTGACGATGCCGGTCCGCTTGGTGAACTCGTTGAGGATCGGCTCGCGCATGCTGAAGCTCGCGGCCGAGATGTTGATCTCCTTGGCCTGGGCGAGGGCGCGCCCCGCCGGCAGGGTCCCGGCAGCGACCGCAGCGGCGGCACCACCCTTCAGCACGTCTCGACGACCGATCTTCATGTGCGCCTCCTGTTCCTCGGGTTGGGAGCTTGGTCTATGCCGGCCTGCGCGCCCGGCCGCGCGTCAACCACATCACGCCGCCGAACAGCAGGATGACCGTCAGCGAGAAGAGGGTAGTCAGCGTGCCGACGGCGTAGAGCGACGGCGTCAGCTGGCGGTCGAACTGGCCGAGCACGGTGAGGGGCAGGGTCAAGTCGGCGCCGGTGGTGAACAGGCTGCGCGCGAACTCGTCGTACGACAGCGAGAATCCGAACAGCGCCGCGCCGATCACGCCGGGCAGGATGATCGGCAAGGTGATGCGGCGGAACGCTATCACCCGCGTCGCGCCGAGCGTCAGCGCGGCCTCCTCCAGTCTCCGGTCGAAGCGGTTGAACACCGCCAGCATGGTGAGAAACCCGAACGGCAGGGTCCAGGTCACGTGCACCAGGAAGGTCGTGGTCGACCACGATAGCGCGATGCCGAGCAGCCGCGCGACGATCGCGACGCCGAAGCCGACCAGCAGCCCGGGCGCCATGATGCCGAGCAGGATCAGGTAGAAGAACACGCCGTTGCCGCGGAACTCGCCGCGCACCGCCTGGGCGGCCGCCACCGCCATCACCGCCGTGGTCGCCGAGCAGGCGAGCGCCAGCAGGAACGAGCGCAGCAGCGGCGCCTTGAAGTCGGCGCTCAGCGAGGGCTCCCACAGCTCGGCGTACCAGTAGAGCGACACGCCGTTCATCGGGAAGGTCGTGCCGCCGTCGGGGCCGCTGAACGACAGCACGCCGAGCGTCACCATCGGCAGCCACTGATAGATCAGGAAGCCGACCGCAACGCTGCCGAGCGTCCACTTCATCAACGCGGCACGCGTGGTCCAGCGCATCGTCATTCCCCCAGCCGGCGCACGTCGACGACCTTGAGCGCGATCGCCACGCCGGCGAGCATGCACACCATCAGGAGCACGGCGACCACCGAGGCATAGCGGATGTTGCCCGCCTCGTAGAAATTCAGCACCAGGTTGCCGAGCAGCGCCAGCTTGTTGCCGCCGATCGCCGCGACCGTCGCGAAATCCGACATGACGTTGAGGAAAATCAGCACCTGGCCGATCACGATGCCGGGCAAGGTGAGCGGCAGGGTGATGCGCCGGAACACCGCCAGCGGCGGCGCCTTGAGGCAGGTCGCGGCCTCGCGCAGCTGCACCGGGATGTTGCTCAAGGTGTAGACCACCGGTCCGGTCATCAGCAGGGTGTAGAGCGACACCTGGGCCATCGTGATGCCGGTGCGCGAGTAGAGGAAGGCGTCGATCGGCGCGCTGGTCAGGCCGAGGAACATCAGCGTGCGGTTGATCACGCCGTTGACGCCGAGGAACGGGATCCAGGCGATCGAGCGGATGATCGCGCTGGTCCAGAACGGGATCACGAGCGCGAAGAAGATCGCCAGCCGCACCATCGGCCGCTTGACCATGACGACCAGGAAATAGGCGATCGCGTAGCCGAGCACGCCGCTGATCGCCATCAGGAGCAGCGATTGCTGGACGGTGTCGAGGATCAGCTTGAGATAGGTCTGGTTGCCGAAGAAGCGCGCGTAGTTCGCGATGGTGAGCGGGCTGTCGGGCGAGAACGCCCGGCCGCCCCACAGCGACACCCAGGCGATCAGCAACGTCGGCACGACCACGGCGCCGGTCATCCATAGCGCCGCCGGCGCCGCCAGCAGGTAGCTCGCCGGGGAGCGGCGCGAGATCGTGCTCATGGCGAACCCCCGTCGCCATGATGCAGCACGCCATCGGCGGCGCGCCAGCCGATGGTCGCCTGGTCGCCCTCGCGGAGGCGCGCCGCCTGGGCGCCGAACTGATCGACCTTGAGGATCTGGCTGTCGGCCTGGTGCATGAAATAGCGCCGTACCGCGCCGAAGAACTCGACCGCGCCGCAGCGCACGGACAAGCGGTTGGCGTGCTCGGCGCCCGGCTGGTCGGTGATGCGTTCGGCGCGCACCGAGAACGACACCGCGCCGCCGGTCGGCGGCGTGCTGCCGTTCAAGACCGGCACCAGGAACTCGCCGACGCCGGTGGCGATGCGCACCATGCCGTCCTGGGCCGCCGTGACGGTGCCGCGGAACACGTTGTTGCCCTGGATGAAACCCGCGACGAAGGCGCTGCGCGGCCGCTCGAGGATGTCGGCCGGCGAGCCGACTTGCTCGATGCGCGCGCGGTTCATCACCACCACCAGGTCGCCGAGCGAGAACGCCTCGGTCTGGTCGTGGGTGACCCAGACGAACGAGATGCCGAGGCGGCGCTGCACCGCCTTGAGCTCGAACATCACCATCTCGCGCAGGCTGAAATCGAGCGAGCCGATCGGCTCGTCGAGCAGCAGGATGCGCGGCTCGGTGATCAGTGCGCGCGCCAGCGCGGCGCGCTGGCGCTGGCCGCCCGACAGGGTAGCGGGCTTGCGCCCGGCCAGGTGGTCGATCTCGAACGTCTTCAGCATCGCGGCGACGCGGCGCGCGACCTCGGCGCGCGGCTGTTTGAGCATCTCGAGCCCGAAGCCGACCTGACGCGCCACCGTCATGTGCGGGAACAGCGCGAAATCCTGGAACATCATCGCGATGTCGCGCTGCCACGGCGGCGCGTCGGCGATGCTCCTGCCGCCAATCAAAATGTCGCCGGAATCGATTTGCTCGAGGCCGGCGATGCAGCGCAGCGTCGTCGTCTTGCCGCAGCCCGAGGGGCCGAGCAGGCAGGTGAACGTGCCGCGCGCGATGTCGAGCGACAGGTTGTCGACCGCGAGAAAGCTGCCGTAACGCTTGGTGATGCGCCGCAGCTCAAGATCGATATCAGGCATCGATGCTGGCTAGACCGTTCGAGCTATGGCCCGGCCTCAGGCCGAAGCAAGACGCTTGCCAAACCCCCTCTCCCGACCGGGGAGCGGGGGCGGCCCTAATTAGGCGTGGCCGGCTTCGCCCGACAACATGCCGAGATCGAACCCGATCTTGGCGATCGCGCGCGTCCATTTGGACTCGAGATCGTGGTCGAAGACCAGCTCCTTGTCGGCCGCGACGTGGAGCCAGGAATTGGCTTGCAGCTCGGCATCGAGCTGGCCGGGCCCCCAGCCGGCGTAGCCGAGCGCCAGGATGCTGCGGCTCGGGCCCTCGCCCGAGACGATCGAGCGCAGGATGTCGGTGGTCGAGGTCAGCGCCACCTCGTCGTCGACCACCAACGAGCCCTCCTCGAGCTTGTCCGAAGAGTGCAGCACGAAGCCGCGGCTGGTCTCGACCGGCCCGCCGAAGTGGACCTTGCGGTTGTCCGGGGTGCTGTTGCCTTCGAAGCCGAGCTGCTTCAGCAGGTCGGTATAGGACAGCGAGCCGATCAGGCGGTTGACCACCAGGCCCATGGCGCCGTCGGCGTTGTGCGCGCACAGATAGATCACCGTGCGGGCGAAGCGCGGGTCGCGCATGGTCGGCATGGCGATCAGGAGCTGGCCGCTCAGATAGCTGTTGGGTTTCTTTGGCTGGCCGTTGCTGCCCATGACGCCGTCACCGCTGCCTCACTGGCCGGCCGCTGCGGCGACCGGGCCGATATCCCCGTTACCCGCCCTGCGCGCCATTGTGCACGAAAAACCCCATCCGAGACCATATATTTGCCCAGTGCCGGACCTGGCCTATGGTCCGGGCGCCACTACGGGAATCCCGCTCGTCCGATGACGCCGCACCGCCTCCGTACCCTGGTTTTCGTCGCCCTGGCCGGGCTCGCGCTGGGCGCCTTCGGGGCATCGGCGCCGGCCCGGGCGGCGGCCTCGGCCTGGGGCGGCGACGCCAATGCCCGGGTCCGGTTGATCGCGGCGACCGCGGCTACCGGGACCGCCCAGCGGCTCGATCTCGGGCTCGAGTTCCGGCTCGCGCCGGGTTGGCATATCTACTGGCGTGCCCCGGGGGAAACCGGCTATCCGCCGAGCGCCGACTGGACCGGCTCGGACAACCTCAAGGACGCCGCCCTGCGTTTTCCGGCGCCGCGGCGCTACAGCCTGCTCGGCATCGACGCCATCGGCTATGAGGGCGCGGTGGTGCTGCCGGTGCTCGCCACCCTCGAGCGCCCGGGCGCGCCGCTGCAGCTCAACGCCGCGGTCGAGTATCTCGCCTGCTCCGACATCTGCGTGCCCTACCAGACGGCGCTCGCGCTCGACCTGCCGAGCGGCATCGCCGCGCCGACTCCCGAGGCCGCCTTGCTGGCGGGCGCCGCCGGCCGGATGCCGGTCGACGCCGCCCACGCCGGGATCGCGCTGCGCCAGGCCACGCTGGTCGGTCCGGCCGAACGGCCACGGCTCGTCCTCGAGCTCGCCGCGCAGCCTGCGCTGGCGCAGCCCGACCTGTTCATCGAGGGCCTCGGCCGCGGCTTCGCCGGCCGGCCGCGTGTGCTCACGCGCGATGCCGCGCACACCCGCCTCGAGCTGCCGCTCTACAACGTCAATCGGAGCGAGGCCGCGCAGGCCGCGGCGACCGGCATCGCCGTGACCCTGGTCGACGGCGACCGCGCGGTCGAGTTGGTCGCGCACCCGACGCTCGGGACCGCCAGCGACGTCGCCGAGTGGCTGGCCATGATCGGGGTTGCCCTGCTCGGCGGCCTGATCCTCAACCTGATGCCCTGCGTGCTGCCGGTGCTCGCCCTCAAGCTCGCCGCGGTCGGCGGCTATGCCGGCGCGGAACGGCGCGTCATCCGACTCGGCTTCCTGGCGTCGGCGCTCGGCATCGTGGTGTCGTTCCTGGCGCTCGCCGGCGCCGCGATCGTGGTGCAGGCGGCCGGCGGCGCGGTCGGCTGGGGCATCCAGTTCCAGCAGCCCTGGTTCCTGGTCGCCATGATCGCGGTCCTGATCCTGTTCGCCGCCAATCTGTGGGGCTGGTTGGCGATCGACCTGCCGCGGCCGCTGGCCGACCGCCTGGGCGGCGGTCCGGCCGGCCCGCTCGCCGGCTCGTTCGTCACCGGCATGTTCGCCACGGTGCTGGCGACGCCGTGCTCGGCGCCGTTCGTCGGCACCGCGCTCGGTTTCGCGCTGGCCGGCGGTCCGGCCGAGATCCTGAGCATCTTCGCGGCGCTCGGCGTCGGGCTCGCGGCGCCCTATCTGGCGGTCGCGCTGGTGCCCGGGCTGGCCGCGCGGCTGCCGCGACCCGGGCGCTGGATGGTCGGGCTGCGCCGCGTCCTCGGGCTGGCGCTCGCGGCGACCGCGCTGTGGCTCGCGGTGGTGCTCGCCGGCACGGCCGGACGCAATGCCGCGCTCGGCGTCGGCGGCGTGATGGCGCTGCTCGCGGTCGTGCTGGCGCTGCGTGCGACCCGGCTCGCGGCGGCGCCGCGGCGGGGCGCGCGCCGGCTGGCCGACGCCGCCGCGGCAGCGCTGGTGGTCGTCGCCTTCGCGGCGCCGCCGCTGCTCGCGACGCCGCGTCCGCGCGTTGAGCTCGTGCCGGCGCGCGGCGTCTGGCAGGCGTTCGACCAGGCTTGGCTCGACAGGCTGCTGCGCGACGGCAAGGTCGTGCTGGTCGACGTCAGCGCCGACTGGTGCCTGACCTGCAAGGTCAACAAGGCCCTCGTGCTCGATCGCGGCGCTGTCGCCGCGGCGCTCGAGGACGGTCGGGTGGTTGGCCTGCGCGCCGATTGGACCCGCCCCGATGCCGCGATCGCCGACTACCTGGCATCGTTCGGGCGCTACGGCATTCCGTTCAATGCGGTCTACGGCCCGGGCGCGCCGGCCGGCCTGGCGCTGCCCGAGCTGCTGACCGTCGAGGCGGTGCTCGACGCGGTCGCCCGCGCGGGCAAATGAGCCGGTTCGGCCGCGCGGCAGGGGGCGTAGCCCCCGCGAGCGCGACAAAACCCCTAGAGCAGCCCTGGTATCCGCCGCGCTTGTTTCTTGGGTCGCTCGGGGGGCTTACGCCCCTGCCGCTCTGACGCTTCACATCCGGAAAGGGCCGGTCTAGAACAGGGGCTCTCAACGGAATTCCCTACTGAAGGAGAGCGCGATGACCGTCAAGGTTGGCGACAAGGTGCCGTCCGCGAAGATGAAGCAGATGTCGGCCGAAGGGCCGAAGGACGTCTCGACCGACGATTTCTTCAAGGGCAAGAAGGTGGCGCTGTTCGCGGTGCCCGGCGCGTTCACCCCGACCTGCTCGGCCAAGCACCTGCCGGGCTTCGTCGAGAAGGCGGCCGACCTCAAGAAAAAGGGCATCGACACCATCGCCTGCGTCTCGGTCAACGACGCCTTCGTGATGGACGCCTGGGGCAAGGCGCAGAACGTCAGCGGCAAGGTCGAGATGCTGGGCGACGGCAACGGCGAGTTCACCAAGGCGATGGGCCTCGAGCTCGACGGCACGCCGAACGGCCTCGGCAAGCGCTCGCAGCGCTACGCGATGGTGGTCGACAACGGCGTGATCAAGCAGCTCTACGTCGAGCAGCCGCGCGCCTTCGAGGTCTCGAGCGCCGATCACGTTTTGAAGAACCTGTAGGGCTACCCCCGCCAACCCTCTCCCCTCCCGGGACAGGGTTGGCGGCAAGGGGAGCCGTGCCTAGCGGCCAGCGTCGGGCGTCTCGCCCGGCGCCGCCTCTTACGCCCTGCAAGATCCTCCGTGCCGGCCAAGCCGAAACCCGCGCGCCGACGTGCCGTTGATGGTCGTCGCAACCAATTCCCAAGCGCCGATGCTCGGACGGTTATGGCCAGCGGTGCGCCGATCGATATCAAAGGCTTGTCGCGGACGGCGGCGGCGCGCCGGATCATGGTTGCCGCGGTCCTCGTCGTCGTCTTGGCTCACCGCCCGTCTCACGCTGGCGACGGAGGGTGCCGCGAACCGGTCGGTCGAGACTTCGCGTCGGCATCGGTAGCCGACGTCGGCATGGCCGCCGCGCCGCTCGTCAGGCTCAATGAAGCGCTGGACGACGGCAAGTACGACGTCCGTAGCCTCCTGATCCTGCGCGACTGCAAGCTCGTGTTCGAGCGCTACAAGGACGGGGTCGGCCGGCAGCACAACCATTCCGTCTACTCGGTCACGAAATCCGTGTCGTCGACCCTGGTCGGCGTGCTGCTCCATCAAGGCACGCTCAAGACGGTCGACGCGCCGATTGCGCAACTCATGGCGAAGCCGCGGCTCTTCTCGAGCGGCGACTGGGCCAAGGGCGAGCGCATCACCTTGAGCCAGGTGATGCACATGAGCTCCGGGCTCGCGTACAAGCACGATCCGGCCAAGCACCCGATCTATGCGCTGCAGCAGGATCGGCTCGCCGTCGCTCTATCGCCGGAGCTCGTCGCGAAACCGGGGACGCGCTTCAACTACTCGGACGGCGACGTGTCGATCACGGGCGCGGTGATTGCAGCGATGGCCGACATGAGTCTGTATCGCTTCGCGCAGCAAGTGCTTTTCGATCCGCTCCAGATGACGAACCACGCCTGGCTGTCGGTCGACCGCGCTGGCCGGTATCCCGGCGGTTGGGGCTTGCGTCTCCGGCCGATGGACATGCTGAAAATCGGACAGCTGTACCTGCAGAAGGGCGAGTGGAACGGGGTGCGCATCCTCGACGCCGGATATCCCGATCTCGCTTGGGCACCCGGTGTCAGTAAGGCCTACGGGCTGCATTGGTGGATCGGCAGCGCGCCGGAAGCCCGCGGCACGCCCTACGCCCTCGCCGTCGGCTTCAAGGCACAGCGCATCTACGTGTTCCCGACGCTGCACATGACCGTCGCGCTGACCGCGAGCCTGCCCGGCCCTGAGGAACGCACGGTGAGCGGACTCGTCGTGGGCGCCCTCGTCGATGCCGCGGCGCACGTCGGCGCGCGGCCGGCGACCGGCTCGGGCGCGGCGCTCCTCGCGCAGCAGGCGAAGGGATTTCGGGGCGACACGCGGATCTCCCAGTCAGATCAGGACAGTCCGCGTCGATGATCGCGCTGTCGATTTCGGGTTCGCGCCTCGCTCGGCGCGGGGAGTCGATTGCGATGCTTGCCGTCGCCCGCGCGCTATTGCGCGTTGCCCTCTCCCAATGGGGGGAGTTATCCCCTTGACGAAACATGACCAAGGTCTAGCATACCCCCTCAAGAGGCGAGTTTCCCGTCTCGATATGGATTCGGTGGAATGGCAACGCGCCGCCGATCCCGGAGCTGCGCTTGGACCCATGCGATTTAGGCTTTCCTACACAGGGAAATTGCCGGCCGCC
>JACQAI010000283.1 GCA_016195115.1 Pseudomonadota bacterium | reverse complement strand
TGGCGCGCGTGGGCGGAGCTCAACCCGGACACGGCACGCCGATTCGGCATCGCCCACGGGGCGACGATCCGCGTCAGCTCGCGCGTCGCGTCCATCGATGTCGTCGCGACGCTCGTCGACCGCACGCCGCCCGCCGCGCCGGTACGCCGCCTGGAGCGCGCTCTGATCGCCGTCGCCGCGCAGAGCAACCCGAAGGCGCAGGAGACCCTGTCCGACGTGCTGACCGCGAGCCTGTCGCAGCGCCTCACCGATCTCCGCCTGATGCTCGAGGCCGCGCCGGTGACGCTCGACAGCCTGCCCGACGGCCTGCGGCGCGCCTGGGTCGCGGCCGACGGCCAGGCGCGGATCGAGGTGTTCCCCAAGGGCGACACGCGGCGCAACGACGTCATCGCGCGCTTCGTCGCGGTCGCCGGGCTGTTGTTGATCACGCTCCGGCGCCTGCGCGTCGTCGCGCTGGTGCTGACGCCGTTGCTGCTTGCCGGGCTCCTGAGCCTGATTACCTGCGTCGTGATCGGCTTGCCGCTCAACTTCGCCAACATCATCGCGCTGCCGCTGCTGCTCGGCATCGGCGTCGCCTTCGACATCTATTTCGTGATGAACTGGCGCGCCGGCTTGGCCGGGCCGCTGCAATCGAGCACCGCGCGCGCCGTGCTGTTCAGCGCGCTGACCACCACGACCGCGTTCGGCTCGCTGGCGCTGTCGCGCCACCCCGGCACCGCCGGCATGGGCGCGCTCCTGAGCATGGGCCTGTTCTACACCGTGCTCTGCACCCTGGTCGTGCTGCCGGCGCTATTGGGGCAGGTGAAACCGCGGGCGTAGGTGACTTCGCACCAGGGTGCGGGTATCATCGTTGCATGAAACCTGTCATCTTTATCGTAACTGCGCAGTGGGACGAAGAGGCTGCGGTGTGGTCGGGTCATTCCGACGACGTGCCCGTTGTCGTGGAAGCGCCGACGCTGGACGAGCTGCTTGGCAAGGCCGCCGCCCAGACGCTCGACCTGCTTCCCGACAATCACCCCGGCGTTGACCCTGCTTCGGTCCACCTCCAGCTCATAGTTTTACGCGAGGCTGCGTCGATTCCGGCCGCGGCGTAAATGCCGCGTGCCTTGAGCTCCGACGCTTGCTGCGGGAGGCCGGCTGCTTCTTTGTGCGAGCCGGCAAGGGGAGCCACGAGATCTGGGAAAGCCCGGTCACGAAACGACGCTTTCCAGTGCCGATTGCCATTGTAAGCCGGCACACCGCAAATGACGTGTTGAAGCAGGCGGGGCTACCCAAATCGTTCTGAGAGCTACGTCGGAGCGAATCAAGCTGGTGCTGCTCCCGGGCTTGGACGGCACGGGCGAGCTATTCCGATGGCTGCTCAATGCCCTCATATGACACTTCGTCTCGACGATCAGCACCCGCGCATCCCCAAAGCGCTGCTCCAGGCCAGCAACTGACGATGCGGAAAGTGTAGGATCGCTTGGAAAACTGGGCAGGCTCGGCACTGCGAATAGCCTGACGATGGGATTATCGCTGGCGAGAGCGATGGTTTCCAGGCTCATGGAGGCCCATGCAGAGTATCATTCCCGCATGCCACCGACCGATCTCGCGCAACTACTGAAACTGCCATCCGGCGAGCGCGCCGAGCTGGCAATCGCCCTTTGGGAAAGCCTGACCGACGCGGAGCGCGATGCCGAGTCGGAGCTCGGCCCGGAGGAGCGGGCCGAGCTTGATCGCCATTGGAGAGAACATCTCGCGGAGCCTGGAACCGCGGTTCCATGGGACGACGTCAGACGGAAACTTCGCGACGGGATCTGACTTGGCCTAGACGCGGGACCGCCCGCCGGGCGTTCACTATAATGTCCGGAGCAAGCGGGCCCTGAGCCCCGGAGGACTGACGATGTCGATCTCCGCCTCCACCAAGCCGCAATCGCGCCGATCCGTCGCGAGCGAGCTCCACTACCTGTCGGGCTTCGGCAACCAGCACGCGACCGAGGCGGTCGCCGGCGCGCTGCCGCAGGGCCAGAACTCGCCGCAGCGCCCGCCGCTCGGGCTCTATACCGAGCAGATCAGCGGCACGCCGTTCACCGCGCCGCGCGCCGAGAACCGCCGCACCTGGATGTACCGCATCCGGCCGTCGGCGATGCATCCGCCGTTCAAGCGCCTCGACGACCGGCTGTTGCGCAGCGCGCCGTTCGACGAGGCCGTGCCGCCGCCCAATCGGCTGCGCTGGAACCCTCTGCCCCTGCCGACGACGCCGACCGACTTCGTCGACGGCCTGATCACCATGGCGGGCAACGGCGACACCGCGGCGCAGTCGGGCATCGGCATCCACGTCTACGCCGCCACCCGGTCGATGACCGACCGCGTGTTCGTCGACGCCGACGGCGAGCTTTTGGTCGTGCCGCAACAGGGCCGGCTCCGGTTGGTGACCGAGCTTGGCGTGGTCGAGGCGGCGCCGGGCGAGATCGCCGTGCTGCCGCGCGGCCTCCGCTTTCGGGTCGAGCTGCCCGATGGTGCTGCGCGCGGCTGGGTGTGCGAGAACTATGGTGCGGCGCTGCGGCTGCCCGAGCTCGGGCCGATCGGCGCCAACGCGCTTGCCAACCCGCGCGATTTCCTGGCGCCGGTCGCCTGGTTCGAGGATCGCGACGCGCCGATCCAGGTGGTCCAAAAATTCGCGGGACATTTGTGGGCGGCCGACTACGACCACTCGCCGCTCGACGTCGTCGCCTGGCACGGCAACCACGTGCCCTACAAATACGACCTGGCGCGCTTCAATACGCTCGGCACGATCAGCTTCGACCATCCCGATCCGTCGATCTTCACGGTGCTGACCGCGCCGAGCGACACCGCCGGCACCGCCAACATCGACTTCGTGGTGTTCCCGCCGCGCTGGCTGGTCGCCGAGCACACCTTCCGGCCGCCGTGGTTCCACCGCAACGTCATGAGCGAGTTCATGGGCCTGGTGCACGGCGTCTACGACAACAAGGCCGAGGGCTTCCTGCCCGGCGGCATGAGCCTGCACAATTCCCTATCCGCCCATGGACCGGACGCCGCGACGTTCGACAGGGCGTCGGCCGCCGATCTCGCGCCGCACTACCTCGCCGACACCTTGGCGTTCATGTTCGAGACCCGCTACGTCGTGCGGCCGACCAAGTTCGCGCTCGAGACCGAGGCGCTGCAGCGCGACTACGACGCCTGCTGGCAGGGCTTCGGCAAGACCTTCAAGGGCACCCAGCCATGAGCGCGCTCAACCCGACCCACGATCCCAAGCGGCGCAGTTGGGTCGAGACCGCCAACGCGCGCGAGGCCGCGTTCCCGGTGCAGAACCTGCCGTACGGCGTCTTCCGGCGCAAATCCGGCCCTGAGGCGGCACGCGCCGGCACCGCGATCGGCGACCAGATCCTCGACCTCGCCGGGGCGCGGCGCGCGGGGCTGATCGACGGCCGCGCCGCCGACGCCTGCAGCGAGCCGACGCTCAACCGCCTGATGGCCCTGGCACCGGCCGACTGGACGCGGCTGCGCCAGCAGATCTCGGACTGCCTGGCGACCGACGGCGAGCGCGCCGACGATTGCCGCCGCCGCGCCGCCGAGCTCCTGGTGCCGATCGCCGACGCGACGCTCGAGCTGCCCGCCGAGATCGGCGACTTCACCGATTTCTTCACCTCGATCTATCACGCGACCAACACGGGCACGATGATGCGGCCCGACAGCCCCCTGATGCCCAACTTCAAGTATGTGCCGACCGCCTACCACAGCCGCGCCTCGTCGGTCGTGGTCAGCGGCGCCCCGGTGCGCCGGCCGAACGGCCAGGCGATCGACCCCGGCGCGGCGGCGCCGCGCTTCGGGCCGTCGCGCCTGCTCGACTACGAATGCGAGCTCGGCTTCTTCATCGGCGCCGGCAACCGGCTGGGCGAGCCGATCCCGGTGGCTCGCGCCACCGAGCACATCTTCGGCTTCTGCCTGCTCAACGACTGGTCGGCGCGCGACATCCAGGGCTGGGAGGGCCAGCCGCTCGGGCCGTTCCTCGGCAAGAGTTTTTCCACCACGATCTCGCCGTGGGTGGTCACCACCGAGGCGCTGGCGCCGTTCCGCGGGCCGGCGTTCGTGCGCGCCGCCGGCGACCCGGCACCTCTGGCCCATCTCGCGTCGGCGGACGACGCCGCGCGCGGCGGCCTCGACATCGTCATGGAGGTCTGGCTGCAGACCGCGCGGATGCGCCAGGAAGGCGCGGCGGCGGTGCGCCTCAGCCAGAGCAACGCCAACGACTGCTACTGGACGGTCGCCCAGATGGTCGCGCACCACACCTCGAACGGCTGCAACCTGAGGCCGGGCGATCTGTGCGGCAGCGGCACGGTGTCGGGCAAGGACAAGGGCTCGTACGGCTGCATGCTCGAGATGACCTGGCGCGGCACCCAGCCCGTGACCTTGCCCAACGGCGAGCAGCGCAATTTCCTCGAGGACGGCGACGAGCTGGCGTTGCGCGCGCATTGCGCACGCGCCGGCGCGGTGTCGATCGGCTTCGGCGAGTGCCGCGGCCTCGTCGAGCCGGCGCGCTAGCCGCGACCGCGCGATGCCGCCGCCCAAGCTCCTGTTCCTGCCCGGCGTCGGCGGCGACCCGACGTTCTGGCAGCCGGTCGGCGCGCGCCTGCCGGCGTCGTGGTCCAAGGTCTATCTGGGCTGGCCGGGCCTCGGCGAGCAACCCGCCGATCCGTCGGTGCAAAGCGTCGACGATTTGGTGCGCTTGGCCGCCGCCGAGCTGCCCGCCGCGGTTATCGCCCAGTCGATGGGCGGCGTCGTCGCGGTGCGGCTGGCGCTGACCTTTCCCACGCGCATCTCGCGCCTGGTCCTGGTCGCAACATCGGGCGGCGTCAACGTCGCGCGGCTGGGCGCCGCCGACTGGCGCCCCGAGTATCGCCAGAACTTTCCGGACGCGGCGCCGTGGATCACCGATCCGTGGCCCGATCACACCGCCGAGATGCGCAACATCGTCACGCCGACCTTGCTGATCTGGGGTGATCGCGATCCGATCAGCCCGGTCGCGGTCGGCAAGCATCTGGCGAGCCTGCTGCCCGAGGCGCGGCTCGCCATCGTCGCCGGCGGCTCCCATTCGATGGCGCGCGAGCAGTCGGCGCCGGTCGCCGCGCTGATCGTCGAGCACGTCGGCGCGCTCGCCGCCTAGCACGCGATCGCATTCTTTCTTCCCGTCATCCCCGCGAAAGCGCGAGGCAGCTGCTCTAGAAAAGTCGCGATGAGGCGATGCGCGCGCCCTCGCTCAGGCTGGCGAGCTTGGCCCACACGACGTCCTCGGCGACGCGACCGCGGCCCGCGATGGTCTCGAAACCGCAATCGGTGCCGGCCTGGACGCGGGCCGGATCGCCGACCACCCGCGCGACCTTCTCGAGCCGCTCGGCGACGACCTCGGGATGCTCGACGAAATTGGTCGTGGTGTCGATCACGCCGGCGACGATGGTCTGATCGGCGCCGATCAGTTTGCCGAGGTCACGATATTCGTGGGCGTGGCGCGGGTTGGCGAACGGCAGCACGAAGCCGCCGACCGCGGCGGTGCGCAGGATCGGGATGATGTCGGCGAGCGGCACGTCAGAGTCGTGCGGGCCTTCGTAGTTGCCCCAGCAGACGTGCAGCCGAATGCGCTCGCGCGGGATGCCCTCGATCGCGCGGTTGATCGCGGCGACGACGCGCTCGACGAAGCCGAGGAACTCGCCGAGCGGCCGGTCCTGGTAGGTGTTGTGGCGCTCGCGCGCCAGATCGGGGCAGTCGAGCTGCAGCAGGAAGCCGCGCGCGACGATGGTCTGGTACTCGGTGCGCAGCGCCGCGCCGAGCGCGCCCAGGTAGCTCGCCTCGTCGGGATAGTGCTCGTTCTTCGCGATCGCCGCGACCATGCCGGGCGACGGCGCGGTCAGGAACGCATCGGCGACCCTGTGAGCCTGGGCGTCGAGCGCGGCGCGAAAGTCTTGGCACTCGGCCTCGACCGCGCCGGCGTCGGGGTAGCCGATCGGGCCGATCGCCTTGGGCAGGCCGCCGATGTCGTCGACCGCCGTCTTGTTCGCCATAAGCTGGCGCAGTTGTGCCAAAAACATCGGGTAGCGCTCGAGGTCGGCGCGCTGGCGGCGTTGCCAGGTGCCGCCCAGCCCGCTCATGCGGTGGCGCACATAGAGCACGAACGAATCGCGCTGCTGCTCGCCGTTGTTCGGGATGTCGATGCCGGCGGCAAGCTG
>JACQAI010000282.1 GCA_016195115.1 Pseudomonadota bacterium | reverse complement strand
CCTGCTCGCCGCCGGCCTCAGCGGCCGCGCCGTGGTCGCGACCGACGCCGGCATCTCGGTGGTCCTGGGGCTGCTCAAGGTCGCGGTGTTCCAGGGCGCCGGCGCGCTGCCGCCGGCGGCCTGGCTGATGGCGCTGCTGATCGGCGTCGCCGCGACGCCGGGCGCGTTCATCGCCAAGCGCTTGACCAACCGGCTCTCGCTCGCCGCCCACGCCGGCATCCTCGACGCCGTCGTCATCCTCGGCGGCGGCTTCCTGATCGTGCAGGGACTGCGCGCCTAGTTCGCAAAACAACGCCGCGCGCTCGCCGCCACCGGGCGATTGTGCTATGCGAGAGGGCATGTCACCGCTGCCCCTGTTCGCGCTGTCGGTCGTGCTGCTCGCCGCCGCGCCGACCGGCGACGAGACCGCGCCGCCGGCGCCGCGAACGCCCGGCGTCCAGCTCGCGGCGCGCTGCTTTCACTACAACTCCAAGGTCGTCGGCAACGACCGCATTTGCTACTACCGCTGCGGCGGCACGGTGCAGACGACGTATACCGTCGCGGTGACCGACAATTGCCCGATCTTCGTCGACAAGTAGGCGCGCGAGGAGCCGGCGCCATGACCGTGTCGTTCCGCCCGCTGCAGCCTAAGTTCGGTGCCGAGGTGATCGACGCGCCGCCCGATCTGGCGCTCGACGACGCCGGCTTCGCGGCGGTCGAGGCGGCCTGGTATCGCCACGGCATCCTGTTGTTCCGCGGCCTCGCGCTCGAGCCCCGGCAGCAGATCGCGTTCACGCGCCGGTTCGGGCCGCTGCACGTCATGGAGCCGCCCAACATCAACCTCGCCGACCATCCCGAGGTCTTCGTGGTGTCGAACGCGACCAAGGACGGCAAGCCGTTCGGCCTGAAGCGCGCCGGCGAGGGTTTTCATACCGACGGCGAGGACAAGACGATTCCCAACGGCGGCTCGTTGCTCTACGCTGTCGAGGTGCCGCCGGTGCGCGGCGATACGCTGTTCGTCGACATGTGCAGCGTCTACGAGGGCTGCCCGCGACGACCAGGCGGCGCATCCAAGGCCGGCGCGCGCGCTTCAGCCGCGTCGCGCTGCACAACGTGCACTACCCGCTGCTGCCCGCCTTGACCGAGGCGCAGCGGCGCGCGCGCCCCGACGTCCATCACCCGCTGGCGCGTCGCCATCCGCACAGCGGCCGCGTTGCGCTCTATCTCGGCCGCTGGGCGTGCGACGTCGACGGCCTGCCGGCCGACGAGGGCCGCGCGCTGATCGCCGAGCTGCAGGAATTCGCCCAGCAGCCGCGCTTCATCTACCGGCACCAGTGGCGGGTCGGCGACGCGATCCTATGGGACAACCGCTGCACCCAGCATCGCGCCACCGGCTTCGACGACGAAGCCCACATCCGCACGATGTACCGCACCACGCTCGAGGGCGAGCTGCCGATCATGGCCGAAGCGCCGGTCGAGGCAGCGGTATAGCCGAGCGCAGCGAGCCAGGCGAGGGAGGTCAGATCGGGCGGTCGCCTTCGGCGGTGACGCGGTGCATGACGCGGCGGTGGCCGTGATAATCGTTGATCGGGTGGTGCATGACGCAGCGATTGTCCCACAGCAGCAGCGTATCGGCGCGCCAGCGATAACGGCAGGTGAACTCCGGACGCACCGCGTGGCGCCACAGATGCTCGAGCAGACCGCGGCTCTCGTCCTCGGTCCAGCCGCTGAAGCGTACCGTGTAGGCGGAATTGACGTAGAGCGCCTTGCGCCCGGTGTCGGGGTGGGTGCGCACGACAGGATGTTCGGTGACAATTCTCGTCGCCGCGTCCATCGCAGCGTCGTTGCGCAGCTTCATGGTGCGCTGCGCGCCGAAATTGTCGGTCTCGATCGCCTTGTTGTAGGCGCGCGGATTGTGCACCGCCTTGAGGCCATCGAGCACGCGGCGCAGTCCCGGCGACAGGGTCTCGTAGGCGAGATACTGGTTGGCGAACAAGGTGTCGCCGCCCACCGGCGGCACCTCGAGGGCGTAGAGGAACGAACCCAGCGGCGGCTTCCCGAGATAGGAGTTGTCGGAATGCCAGCCCTCGCCGAACGCCAGCTCCTCATCCTTCTCCTTGATCACGACCATGAGCTCGGGCAGGTCCTCGGGGCTCTTGACGAACGGGTCGGTCATGACCCTGCCGAAGCGCCGTGCGAAAGCGATCTGCTGTTGCGGCGTCAAGCGCTGGTCGGGAAACGCGACGACCTGATGGGCGAGAAAGGCGGCGTGGATCTCGGCGAACGCCTCCTGGCCAAGCTCGGCCGCTAGGTCGACGCCGCGAATCTCGGCGCCGATCGAGCCCGACAGCGGCCTGACGTCGATCATGCGATGCGCCCCTACCTGTGACGTCCCGAAAGTAGCACGCGCGCCGTCAGCCGGCGCGCTTGGCTTGGGCGTCGCGGATGGCGCGCCAGACGCGCTCGCTGGTCGCCGGCATGTCGAGCGCGCGCACGCCGACCGGCGCCAGCGCGTCCATGATCGCGTTCATCAGCGCCGGCAGCGCGCCGACCGTACCGGCCTCGCCGGCGCCCTTGGCGCCCAGCGGATTGAACTTGGTCGGCACCGCGTGGCTCTTGATCACGACGTCGCACAGATCGTCGGCGCGCGGCACGCTGTAGTCCATCAAGGTGCCCGACAGCAGCTGGCCCGACTTCGGATCCCACACCACCTGCTCCATCAGGATCTGGCCGATGCCCTGGACGACGCCGCCATGGATCTGGCCCTTCAGGGTCAGGGGATTGATCACCGTGCCGACGTCGTCGACCACGACGTAGTTCTGCAGCGTGACGGCGCCGCTTTCCGGATCGATCTCGACCTCGCAGGCGTGGCAGCCGTTCGGGTAGGTGTCGTGCGACGCCTTGTAGGTGGCGTTTTCGTAGAGGCCCGGCTCGAGGCCGGGCGGCAGTTTCGCCGGCTGGAACATCGCGGTCGCGACCTCCTTCAGGGTCAGGCCGCGGTCGGTGCCGGCGATCGAGAACCGGCCGTCGGCGAACTCGATGTCCGCGACGGCCGCCTCCAGGAGATGCGCCGCCAAGGTCTTGCCCTTGGCGATCACCTTGTCGGCGGCAAGGTAGAGCGCCGAGCCGCCGAGCACGGTCGAGCGCGAGCCGTTGGTCCCCATGCCGAACGCGACCCGGTCGGTGTCGCCGTCGATGAACTGCACGGTCGCGGGCTCGAGGCCGAGCCGCTCGTGCAGGATCTGCTTGAACAGGGTCTCGTGGCGCCGGCGGCCTGCTCGATGGCGCTGGCGATGCCGAGGCCGCGCAGCATGCCGCGCTTGGCCGCAGCGGCGCGCCGCGCCGCGAAGCCGGCGTGGTCGGCGAGCGCGAGCGCGGCGTCGAGGTTGTGCTCGAACTCGCCGCAGTCGTAGTTGGGCCCGAGCGGGGTCTGGTAGGGCATCGCCGAGGGCGCGATCAGGTTGGCGCGCCGCCACGCGATCGGGTCGCGGCCGAGCTCGCGCGCGGCGTCGTCGATCAGCCGCTCGATCAAATAGATGGCCTCGGGCCGGCCGGCGCCGCGATAGGGCGCGGTCGGGTTGGTGTTCGACAGCACCGCGGTGATGTGGACGTAGGCGGCCGGGATCACGTAGGTGCCGACCACGGTGCCGATCATGCCGAACGGCGTCAGGAGCTGGCGATCCGAGCCGACATAGGCGCCGATGCTGGCCAGCATGTGGAGCCGCAGGCCCAAAAATTTGCCGTCACCGTCGAGCGCCAGCTCGATGTCGCCGATATTGTCGCGGCCGTGCTCGTCGGCCATCACGGACTCGGAGCGCTCGCAGGTCCACTTGACCGGGCGGCCGAGCTTGCGCGCCGCCCACAAGGTCAGGCGGTGCTCGACGTACTGCCAGCCCTTGGTGCCGAAGCCGCCGCCGACGTCGCCGCTGATCACGCGCAGCTTGCTCTCGGGGATCTTGAACACGGCGTTGGCCAGCATGCCGCGCACCCGGTGCGGGTACTGGCAGTCGACGTGCAGGGTGAAGCGCTCCTCGCCGGGGTCGTACGACGCCAGCGCGCCGCGCGGCTCCATGTACTGCGCGTGCACGCGCGTCACGACGTAGCGCCGGCGCACGATGCGGGCGGCGCGCGCGAACGCGGCCTCGGTCTTGGCCTTGTCGCCGCGCTCGAACACGTGGGAGACGTTGTCGGGGCACTCGTCCCACACCGGCGGCGCGCCCGGCCGGCTCGCCTGATCGGTCGCGGTGACCGACGGCAGCGCCGCGTAGTCGACCTCGACCAGCTCGGCGGCGTCTTTCGCCTGCGCCACGGTCTCGGCGACCACCAGCGCGACCGGGTCGCCGACATAGCGCACGCGGTCGGCGACCAGCGCGGGCCGCTGCGGCGCAAAGAGCGGCGAGCCGTCGGCCTTCTTGCGCGGCAGCGTCGCCTTCGGCATGCCGAGCCCGTCGGCCGCGTAGTCGGCGCCGGTGTAGACCGCCAGCACGCCCGGCAGCGCCGCCGCGGCCGTGGTGTCGATCGACCGGATGGTGGCGTGGGCGTGCGGCGAGCGCACGAGCACCGCATAGGCCTGGCCGGCCAGATTGACGTCGTCTTGGAAGCGCCCACCGCCCTTGAGCAGGCGGGGATCCTCGAACCGCGTGACCGGCTGGCCGATACCGAACTTGGACATGGGCTGAACTCCGCGGCCGCTACGTCTTCTGAGGGGCCTCGTCCTTTCTACCATCCGGTGGCCGGCGGACGCGACCGGCGACCGCGCGGACCCGGCCCGGCGCAGCGAGCCAGATCGCCGCGATCGCGACCACGCTGGCGCCGAGCGCGATCCACCAGCCCGGCGCGTAGCTCCCGGTGACGTCGTACAGCGCGCCGGTCAGCCACGGGCCGAGCGCGCCGCCGCCGATCGAGGCCATCATCAGGGTGCCGAAGATCGTGCCGTAGTGGCGGCCCTCGAAGATCTCCGCCGGGATGGCGCCGAACACCGAGGTCACGGCGTAGCCAAGGAAGCCCTGGGCCAGCACCATGGCGTAGAGCAGCGGCAGGCTCGGCGTGGCGCGCAGCAGCAGCAGCGCGACGTAGCACAGCACGAAGCCGAGGCAGCCGATCGTCCACACCCACTCGCGGCCGATGCGGTCGGACAGGTGGCCGAGCCAGATCTGGCCGGGGATCGCGACCAGGCTGACGAGCCCGAGCGCCCACGCCGCGGTCATCGGATCGAAGCCGATCTCGATCAGGTATTTGGTCTGGTGCACCTGCACCGCGTACCAGGCGTGCAGCGCGCCGAAATAGCCGAGCGCGATCCACCAGAAGCGCGCCGTGCGCACCGCCCGGCCGAGCGTCCAGTCGGTCGCCGCCCATACCGGATCGACGATGTTGGCCGTGCTGCGCGTGGCAGCGCCGTGCGGCGCGGCATCGCCGTCGGGTTGCAGCCCGAGATCGCTCGGCCGCGCGCGCACCAGGAGATTGAGCGGCGCGATCGCGACCAGCATGAGGCCGCCCAGCGCCCAGCAGGCGGCCCGCCAGCCGTAGGCGTCGATCAGCACCTGCGCCGCCGGCAGCAGCACGATCGAGCCGACGCCGACGCCGGAGAACGCGATGCTCATGGCGAGACCGCGGCGGCGCTCGAACCAGCGCGGCAGATAGAGGGACTGACCCGAGAAGCCGAGACAGCTGGTGCCGACACCGACCAGCACGCCCAGGGTCAGGTAGAAATGCCATGGCGCGGTCGCCACGGTCGCAAGCAATTGCCCGGCCGCCACGGCGACGACCCCGATCTCGAGCACGACGCGCGGGCCGCGGCGATCCAACAGCCAGCCGAACAGCGGGCTGACGATCGCCGAGATGACGAAGCCAAACGAGAACGCGCCGGCGGTGGCGCCGCGCTCCCAGCCGAACTCATCGAGGATCGGCGGAAACAGCAGCGAGAACGCGGTGCGCGCGTTGACCGCCACCCCCATGGTGACGAACGCGACGCCGACGATGATCCAGCCGTAGAAGAACGGCAAACGGGTTTTCATGACCGGGAATGGGTGGTTCAGAGGACCGATCCGATCTTAGAGCGCGATCCCTCGGCAAGCACAATCCCATCCCTCCCCCGTGCGCGAAGCGCATGGGGGAGGGATGGGCGGGGGCGTACCCGCGCCGTACGGCCGTGCGCGTTGCGATGCAGGGCCCCCACCCTACCCTCCCCCACGCTGACGCGCGGGGGAGGGATT
>JACQAI010000281.1 GCA_016195115.1 Pseudomonadota bacterium | reverse complement strand
TTCTCCAGGATGTAGCCGTGGTGGGCGTAGCGCAGCGCCACGTTGGTGTTCTGCTCGGCGAGCAGGAAGGTGACGCGCCGCTCCTCGTTCAGCTTGCGGACGATCTCGAAAATCTCTTCGACGAGCTGCGGGGCGAGGCCGGCCGACGGCTCGTCCATCAGCAGCAGCTTCGGGCGCGCCATCAGGGCGCGCGCGATCGCTACCATCTGCTGCTCGCCGCCCGACAGCGAGTCGGCGCGCCGCCCGCGCTTGTCCTTGAGCCGCGGGAACAGCTCGAGCATCTCGGCGGCATCGGCGCGGATCGCCGGCCAATCGCGCCGGGTCGCCGCGCCGAGCTCGAGGTTCTCCTCGACCGACATGGTGGCGAACACCTCGCGGCCCTGCGGCACCTGGACGACGCCCTTGCGCACCAGCTCGTCGGGGCGCAGGCGGGCGCAGTCGGCGCCCTCGAACCGGAACGCGCCGCCGCGCGGCCGCACCAGGCCGCTCAGCGTGTTGAGGATCGTCGTCTTGCCCGCGCCGTTGCCGCCCAACAGCGCCACGATCGACCCCGCGGGCACGTTGAAAGAAACGTCGCGCAGCACCACGGTCGGGCCGTAGGCCACGCTAAGATGCTGCACGTCGAGCATCGAGCGCCCTGCCCAGATAGGCTGTGATCACCTCGGGGTTCTCGCGGATGTCCGCCGGCCGGCCCTCGGCGATGTTGCGGCCGTAGCTCAGCACGGTCACCCGGTCGCTGACCTCCATGACCAGGCGGATGACGTGCTCGATCATGACCAGGGTCACGCCCCGCTCGTCGCGGATCCGGCGCAGCAGGCGGTCGAGCTCGGCGCTGCGGTTCAGGCTCAAGCCGACCGCGGGCTCGTCCAACAGCACCACCTTCGGCTCATGGATCAGCGTGCGGGCGATCTCGACGATGCGGCTCTGGCCGAACGACAGCGCCGCGCCGGGCAGCTCGGCCAGATGGGCGAAGCCGACGAACTCGAGCGACCGGCGGGCGCGCTCGGCGAGCTCGCGCTCCTCCGCGCGCATCGCGCGGCTCGAGAAGGCGGCCCCGAACAGGCCGGACCGCGTCTCGAGATGCAGGCCGACCATCATGTTCTCGAGCACCGTCAAGCCGCGGAACAGCCGCGCGGTCTGGAAGGTGCGCCCGAGCCCCTTGGCGGCGATCCGGCTCGGCTTCAGGCCGATCAGCGAGGCGCCGTCGAGCCGCACGTCGCCGCGGTCCGGCCGGTTGATGCCGCAGATCACGTTGAGCAGCGTGGTCTTGCCGGCGCCGTTCGGGCCGATGATGCCGCGGATCTCCGCCGGTGGGATCTCGAGGGTGACGTCGTCGAGCGCGACGACGCCGCCGAAGCCGATCGAGACCTGGTCGACCGTGAGCACGCTCATGGCCGCCCGGTCTCCTCGGTCGCTTCGGCCGCGGCGGACGGCGGCGGCTCCGCGCTCGCGGCGTGGCGCCGCATCGGCTCCTCCCAGCCCGCCAGCCGCCGTTTCACCAGCGAGATGACGCCCTCGGGCAGGAAGATGACGAAGGCGAGCAGCAGCGCGCCGTAGACGATTTCCTGGCTGCTCTTGAAGCCGCGCAGCAGCTCGAGCAGCAGCACCAGGAGCGTCGCGCCCAGGACCGAGCCGACCACCGAGCCGAGGCCGCCGACCACCACCATCGCCTTGTGCAGCACCATCTGGAACAGGTCGTAGCCCTCCGGCGCGACGAAGTTGAGCGCGGCGCAGTAGAGCCCGCCCGCCGCGCCGGCGTAGAACCCGGACATCGCGAAGGCGAGCGCCTTGTAGCGCAGGAGATCGATGCCGAGCGATTCGGCCGCCACCTCGCCGTCGCGGATCGCCACGAAGGCGCGCCCGATCGGCGAGCGCACGATGCCCCAGGCGATCAGGAACAAGGCCGCAGCGTGCACCAGCGTCAGATAATAGATGCCGATGTGCGATGGCACGCCGAGCCAGGCGAACGAGACTTCCGGCACCTTGAAGCCGCCGGCGCCGTAGGTGACGGTCTCCCAGTTGAGGAACACCCATTGGGTGAACTGCGCGAAGGCGAGCGTCGCCAGCGCCAGATAGAGCCCGGAGAGCCGCAGCGCCGGATACGCCATCGCCGAGCCGATCAGCATGGCGAGCAGCGCCCCGCACGGCAGCGCCTGCCAGTAGCCGAAGCCGAGATTCACCTGCAGGAGGCCGGTCGTGTAGGCGCCGATGCCGAACATCGCGGCGTTGGCGAACGCCAGCTGACCGGCATAGCCGACCAGCAGGTTGAGGCCGATCGCCAGGATCACGTAGATCAGCAGCAGGTTGGCGACGAACAGCGCGTAGGGATTGGCGAAGCCGGGCAGCACCGCCATCAAGCCGAGGCCGGCCAGCAGCACGTTGCGCCGCGTCAGCCAGGCCATCGGCTCAGACCCGCCGGAGCTGCCGGCCGCCCATCAGCCCGGTCGGCTTCACCACCAGCACCGCCATGATGACCACGAAGGCGGAGACGTCGAGAAAGCTCGAATCGATGTAGCCGGCGGCCAGGGACTCGATCACGCCGACCAGGACGCCGCCCACGACCGCGCCCGGCAGGCTGGTCAGGCCGCCCAGCACCGCCGCGGCGAAACCCTTGATGAACAGCGCGAAGCCGATGTCCGGATAGAGCAGGGTCAAGGGCGCCATCAGCGCCGCCGCGGCCGCGGCGACCGCGGCGCCGACGCCGAAGGTCAGCATGTAGACGCGCTCCGTGCGGATGCCGACCAGGGTCGCGGCCTTGGCGTTGTCGGCGGTCGCCTGCATCATCTTGCCGGCGCGCGTCAGGCGGAAGAACGCGGCGAACGCCAGCATGACGGCGAGCGCGCCCGCCAGAACCACCAGCTGCTGCGGGATGATCACGATGTCGCCGGGTAGCATGATGGGGTCGAACCCGACCAGCGGCGGAAACGGCAGGTAGTCGCCGCGGCCGCCCCAGATCGCCCGGCCGATCCCCTTCAGCATGAAGGAAAAGCCGACGGTCGCCAGCACCAGCGCCACCATGTTGGACTTCATCAGCGGCCGGAAGGCGATGCGGTCGGTCAGCATGCCGACGCCGAAGGCGAGCACCACGGCCAGCGCCAGCGCCGGCACGTAGGGCACCTGCAACATCACGTGCAGCGTGTAGGCGAGAAACCCGCCGATCATGAACAGGTCGCCATGGGCGAAGTTCACCACCGTGGTCGCCTTGAAGACCACGACGAGGCCGAGCGCCACCAGGGCGTAGAGCGCCCCGGTGGTGACGCCGCTGAACAACAGATAGCCGAGCATCCGGCTAGGGCGATGCCCCCTCCCGCGGTGGGAGGGGGTGCCGCGCCGAACCCGTCACATCGCGACCTTGGTGACGCCGAGCACGGCGGTCGGCTGGCCGGGTTCCTTCTTCAGCCACGCCGGCGCCTTGTTGCAGCGGTGGTCCGGGGTCTTGCAGGTGACCGGCGCGCCGTACACCTCGGCGTCGAAGTTCTCCAGCCCGCCGAGCGCCTGCAGGAACTTCTCCCGGGTCAGGTCCGGGCCGGCGCGCTTCAGGGCCTCGACCACGACCTTGGCCGAGCCGACGCCGAACAGGTTGTAGGTCGACAGCCGGTCGCCCGGGAACTTGGCCTCGATCGCCTTGCGCCACTTCGCCACGGCGGGGTCGTCGGGCACGAATTTCACCATCGAGATGGTCGAGAAGTTGACCGTGGCGCCCGGCACCGCGACCTGCTCCTCGAACGCCGCCGGGTCGCCGATCGCGGTCTGGCCGACCAGCACCGGCTTGTAGCCGATCTTCCAGGCATCGCGGGCGAACACCGCCGCGGGCTTCGGATAGAGCACCAGCAGCACGGCGTCGGCCCCGGCCGCCTTCAACTTCAAGGCCTGCGGCGTCGCGTCGTTGGCGTCGACGCCGATCTCCTCGTCGGCCGCGATGGTCACGCCCTTCGCCTTGAAGGCCGCGATCATCGGCTCGTAGCGCGAGCGCCCCCAGGCGTCGCGCATCGACGCGATGGCGATCTTCTTGGCGCCCTTCTCCAGGGCGTACTGCAGCTGCGCATTGCTTTCGAGCGAGGCGTAGAGCGCCGATGTGTAGATGTTGGGCGCGACCGGCGCCGTGATGCTGTCGGCCACCGCGTCGAGCACCAGCCAGGGCACCTTCGCCTTCTCGATCTCCTCGCGCGCGGCGATCGCCGAGTTGGAGCAGCCGCCGCCCTCGATCATGAACACCTGATCCTGGTGGATCAGCTTCTTGGCCGCGGCGATCCCGGTCGCGGCATCGCATTTGTCGTCCTCGCGCAGCAGCACCAGCTTGCGGCCATGGACGCCGCCCTGGGCGTTGACCTCGTCGAACACCACCTCGATGCCGTTCATGGCGAGCTTGCCGTACAGGTAGCTCGGGCCGGTCAGCGGGCCGAAGCTGCCGATCTTGATGGCATCCTTGGTGACGCCCGGAACCTCCTCGGCCGCTGCCGGCGCGGCGATCGCGCCGACGCACAGCA
>JACQAI010000280.1 GCA_016195115.1 Pseudomonadota bacterium | reverse complement strand
CCCGGCGAACGCCGGGATCCAGGCTCGCACGCTCCGACAGCCGTCACCTGCTCCTGGATCCCGGCGTTCGCCGGGATGACGGGAAGAGTGGTGATTCAATCTGAACCAATCACGCTCTAGCCGCCGCGGACGCCGGCGAGGAAGCGGTCGACCTGGGCGCGCAGCGCGTCCGATTGCTCGGACAAGCTCGACGACAGGGTGAGGACGTGCTGCGCCGCGCGGCCGGTATCCTCGGCCGCCTGGGTGACGCGCGTGATCGTCGAGGAGACCTGCTGGGTGCCGCGCGCCGCGTCCTGGACGTTGCGCGCGATCGCCGAGGTCGCCGCGCCCTGCTGCTCGACCGCAGATGCGATCATGGCGGCGATCTGGTTGATCTGACTGATCGTGCCGCCGATCGTGTCGATCGCGCTGACCGCCTCGGCGGTCGAAGATTGGATGGCGCCGATCTGGGCGGCGATGTCCTCGGTGGCGCGCGCGGTCTGGGCGGCCAGGTTCTTGACCTCGCTGGCGACCACCGCGAAACCCTTGCCGGCCTCGCCGGCGCGCGCCGCCTCGATCGTGGCGTTGAGCGCCAACAGATTGGTCTGGTTGGCGATCTCGTTGATCAGCTTGACGACCTCGCCGATCCGCGAGGCGGCGTTCGCCAAGCCTTTCACGGTTGTGTTGGTGCGGTCTGCCTCGTTGACCGCGCGCTCGGCGATCTGCGCAGATTCGTTTACTTGCCGACTGATTTCGCCGATCGAGGACGACAGCTGGTCGGCCGCGGCGGCGACGGTCTGGACGTTGGCGGTCGCGCGTTGGCGCTCAAGACTTCGCGCGCGGTGTCGCGGAACACCTCGAGCGCGTGCGCCATCGCGGTGATCTCGTCGCGACCGGCGACCGGGATCTTGGCCTCGAGATCGCCCGCGGCGATGTCGCGCATGCTGCGCGTCAGCACGCCGAGGCGCAGCGCGATGTTGCGCACGACCACGAACCAGCCGACCAGCAGGCAGATCACGACGCTGACCGCCATGATCGCTATCAGCCCAAGCATGCCCTGATCGATGCGCGCCTCGGCGCCGGCGCCGCCGGTCTCGGCATTGCGCTCGACGTCGGCCACCACCTTGACGACCGCGGCGTCGAATTCCTCGGCGAGCGTGCGATTGCGGCCGAGCGAGGCCTGGGCGAGCGAGCGAGCGCGCAGCTCGCGCTCGCGCAGCGCCAGGACGTTGTCCTTGGCGTCGGCGTCGACCAGCGCGGTGAAGACCGCGGTCTGCTTGCCGAGATTGTCGGCGACCGCGCGATCGGCGACCGCTGCCAGGCTGATCTCCATGTGCACCAGGCCGGCCTCGATGCGCTCGCGCATCGGCACCAGCCGATCGATCTGCTCGGTCGTCGCCGCCTCGCGGATCAGGCCGGCCAGCAGGTTGCCCTCGGCCTGCAGCTCCAGGAGGCTGCGCAGGCCGGCGATGCCGCGCTCGATCAGGCCGCTGACCGTGCCTTGATTCTGCTTGGCGAGATCCTCGCCGGCGAGCACCAGATCGAAGTTGGCGCCGTCGACCAGCGCGATCGCCTTGGCGGCGAAGCTCTGCTGCGCGGCGTGGATCCGCTCGACGAAGGCGTAGCGCGTGCGTTGCACGGCCTGCAGATCGGCGAGCGACGCATCGGGGCGCGCGAACGGCAGGCTGTACACGCTGGCCGCACCGGTGCCGAGCGCCACGATCGCGTCGTAGGACTTGCGCAGCGCGGCGAGCTCGTCCGACTGCGGCAGGGTCTCGAAGGTTTTCGACGCCGCCGTCGACGCCGCGATGATCGGATCGCGCGTGACGTTGGCGCGGTCGGCGCCGGGCGCGTTAGCCGCCTCGATCAGTTGCGCGGCGATCGTGGTGCCGGCGACTTGGATCTCGAGCACGCCGCGCAACGTCGCGACGCCGCCCTCCATCAGGCCGCTCAACCCCTTGTTGGTCTTCTGCAGCGCCGTCTCGCCGTCGGTCACCAGCGCGAAGTTGCCCTCGTCGATACCGGGCGCGAGCAGCTTCAGGAAGGTGCCATGCGCCTCCTCGAGGCCCTTCAGCTGGGCCAGGCGCGCCGCCTCGGTGCGCAGCTTCTGCTCGACCGCGGCGTTGAGACCGTTGAGCTCGGTCATGACGCGATCGGCAACCGCCGCGACCGCCTGCACCGCCGCCGGATCGGCGGCGCGACGCTCCTGCAGGGTCTTGATCAGCGCGGTCACGGCGCGCTGCTTCTCGGCGAGCGCGCCGAACTCGGTGCGCAGCGCGCTTTCGCTCGCCGCCGACATCAGCGACGGCGCCGCCGCGGCGATCTGGCCGCTCGACGCGGTCAGCCGCTGCGACGCCGTGATCGCCGGCAGGCTGCCGTCGACGATCTGGCGCAGCGAGCGGCCGACGATGTCGAGCGACGCCCAGCCGACGCCGCCGGCGACCAGGGTCAAGGTCAGGACCGAGCCGAACGCCAGCGCCAGCTTCATCCGGATGCTGAGACCGAGCCGCTGCGCCAGCAGCGCGCCGCCGCCGCCGGACCGCAACGTGGACGATGCCGGGCTCGCCAGGCCCGGCATCGTCGACGCGCCGTCGGTCGCGCTCATTTCAGGCTGGTGACGGACTTATACTTGCCGTCGGCCTGCAGCACGGTCAGGTAGACGTCGTCGAGCCCCTGATTGTCGTCGGGGCCGTACTGCAAGGTTAGGCCGCCGAGATCGAACTTGCCGGTCTTGACCACCGCGTCGATGAAGCCGGCGCGCGTCGGCTGCCCGTCGACCTTGGCGAGCACCGCGGCCGCGGTGCGGCCGGCGAGATAGCCTTCGAGCGAGCCGAAGGTCGGTTTGTGCTCGCCCTCGAGCGTCTTCAGCGCCGCCTGATAGCGCTTGACCGCCTCGATCGACTCGTCGGTCGGAACCGGCACGACCTGGGTCACGATCACGCCATCGCCCTGGTCGCCCAGCGCGGTGGCGAGCGCCTCGGCGCCGACGAACGAGATGTTGACGAACTTCCAGTTCACCTTGAGCTGCTTGGCGAGCTTGATGAACTCGGCGCACGGCGTGTAGGCCCCGATCATGATCACGGCCTGCGGCTCGCCCTTGCGGATGTTGAGCAACGCGGTGCGCACCGCGGTGGTGTTGCGCTCATAGGTGCCTTCGGCGGCCAAGGTCATCGAGCGCTTCTGCATCGCCTTCTGCACGCCGGCGAGGCCGGCGCGGCCGTAGGCGTCGTCCTGATAGAAGATCGCGATCTTGGCCGCGCCGAGGTCCTTGGTCAGATGCTACGGCACGCCCGCGCCGTTGGCGATCGGCTGCGTGGCTGCCGAGGTCGGCGTGCCGACCGCGCCCGCGATCGCAAACACCTTGTCTTCGGACAAGAGCTTCTTCACCGCCTCGATGGATTTCGTCGGCTCATAGCCGTCGTCGACCGAGACCAGCTCGAGCTTGCGGCCGCCGACCCCGCCGGCCTGGTTGATCTCGGCGAACGCGGCCTGGATGCCGTCGCGCATGTTGATGCCGAGCGCCGCGGCTGGACCGGTCAGCACCGCCGCCTGCCCGAACACGATCTTGTCGGCGGCGACACCCTGCGCCAGCGCCAGCCCGGCCGCGACCAAGCCCGCGACCATCGCGCTGATCGCAATACCCCCTAGCCATGTTTGCCTCATGGTTTCCCCCCGTCTCCCTGGCGTGTAGTCCCTGGAATTGATTGGTTATTTTTGTCGCACACCCTACCGTGACTACCTCAGGATTTCGTTAACGTCGGCTCGAATTCTGGGCTTTTTCGCGGGATCGTCGCGGCTCGGGGGCCGGGTCCGATCCGCCGCGGCGCCCGGCCGCCTCGTTGACACCACAAAAGCCGGCGTCGATACTTTCGCTTTCCCAATCGCGCCGGCCGTCAGCCGCGAGCCCGCCCGGCGGGCGGCGCGGTTGTCTTGGCTTTTCCGTGGGGTGAGGGTGCCGTGATCAACAGCTTGCTGCCCAACTACGCGCGCATCGACCTGGCCTTTACCCGGGGCGAGGGCGCCTATCTCTATGCCGACAACGGCCGGCGCTACCTCGACTTCGGCTCCGGCATCGCGGTCACCGCGCTCGGCCACGCCCACCCGCATTTGGTGGCCGCGCTCAAGGACCAGGTCGAGAAGCTGTGGCACGTCTCGAACCTGTACCGCATCCCGCAGCAGGAGAAGCTGGCGCAGCGCCTGGTCGACTGCTCGTTCGCCGACACGGCGTTCTTCTGCAACTCGGGCGCCGAGGCGCTCGAGGGCGGCATCAAGATGGTCCGCCGGTCCCAGCAGGAGAACGGCCATCCCGAGCGCTTCCGCATCATCTCGTTCGAGGGCGCCTTCCACGGCCGCACGCTCGCGACCCTGGCCGCCACCAACAACGAGAAATACCTCAAGGGCTTCATGCCCAAGACCGACGGCTTCGACCAGGTCGCGTTCGGCAATCTCAACGAGCTGCGCGCCGCGATCACGCCGGCGACCGCCGGCATCCTGATCGAGCCGATCCAGGGCGAGGGCGGCATCCGCCCGGCGGCGCCCGAGTTCCTGCGCGCGCTGCGCACGGTCTGCGACGAGTTCGGCCTGACCTTGATGTTCGACGAGGTGCAGTGCGGCCTCGGCCGCACCGGCAAGATGTTCGCCTACGAGTGGTCAGGGGTCGCGCCCGACGTCATGGCGCTGGCCAAGGGGCTGGGCGGCGGCTTCCCGGTCGGCGCCGTGCTGGCGACCGAAAAGGTCGGCGCGGTCATGACGCCGGGGACGCACGGCACGACGTTCGGCGGCAATCCGCTGGCCATGGCGGCCGCCAACGCCGTGCTCGACGTCCTGCTCGAGCCCGGCTTCTTCGAGCGCGTCGACAAGCTGGCACGCGGCTTCCGGCCCAAGCTCGACGAGCTGGTCACGCGCCACCCCAAGGTATTCGCGGACGCGCGCGGCGCCGGCTTCCTGGTCGGCTTGAAGTGCGTCGTGCCGAGCGGCGACATGCAGACCAAGCTGCGCGAGGCCGGGCTGCTGACGGTCGCCGCCGGCGAGAACGTCATCCGGCTGCTGCCGCCGCTGACCGTCACCCAGGGCGAGCTCGACAGCGCGCTGGAGATCGTCGACAAGGTCGCGAAAAACTGGGCCGCGTGATGTCGCCGACGCCGCGCCACTTTCTCGATCTCGACGCGCTGGCTCCGACCGAGCTGCGGCGGATCCTGGACGGCGCGCGCCTGGGCAAGCGCGACGGCAAGGGACTCGCGGCGGCGCGGCCGCTCGCCGGCAAGACGCTGGCGATGATCTTCGAGAAGCCGTCGACCCGCACCCGCGTGTCGTTCGAGGTCGCGATGCACCAGCTCGGCGGCCACGTCGTGGTGCTGAAGCCCGACGACATGCAGCTCAAGCGCGGCGAGACGATCGGCGACACCGCGCGCGTGCTGTCGCGCTACGTCGACGCGATCATGATGCGGACCGGATCGGAGAAGAAGCTGCAGGAACTCGCCGACCACGCCACCGTCCCGGTGATCAACGGCCTGACCGACCGCTCGCACCCGTGCCAGGTGATGGCCGACATCATGACCTTCGAGGAGTTTCGCGGCTCGATCAGCGGCCGCCGGGTGGCGTGGAGCGGCGACGCCAACAACGTGTGCAACTCGTGGATCCACGCCGCCGGACGCCTCGATTTCGATCTGCGCATCGCGGCACCGCCCGAGCTCGTGCCGCGGCCCGACATGCTCGCCTGGGCGCGCGATACCGGCGCGCGCGTCTCGGTCACGCACGACCCCATCGAGGCGGTCGCGGGCGCCGAGCTGGTGATCACCGACACCTGGGTCTCGATGGGCAGCGACCCCGAGAACCGCCACAATCTGCTGGCGCCTTACCGGGTCGACGAGAGCCTGATGGCGCGCGCCGACCCGCGCGCGCTGTTCATGCATTGCCTGCCGGCCCATCGCGGCGAAGAGGTCACCGCGCGCGTGATCGACGGGCCGCAGTCGGTGGTGTGGGACGAGGCCGAGAACCGGCTGCACGTCCAGAAGGGCATTTTGGCCTGGTGTCTGGCCTGAGCCACCCCAAATAATCGCGGGCGTCTAGCTAAAGTGTGATTGGGTCAGATTGAATCATCCCCTCTTCCCGTCATCCCGGCGAAAGCCGGGATCCAGATGACCAGATACCAACACCAGGCTTGTGATCTGGATCCCGGCTTTCGCCGGGATGACGGTCTGGTTTTAGGATCGGGTCGGCTCGAAGGGATCGTGCTCTAGGTTCCGGAGTTTCAACGCATGGTAGATGCGGGTTCCGTGGGTCGTCGCGCCGACGATGTGGTCCAGCCGTTTCAGATCGACGCCCCGGGGCTGCGCGGCCGGCTGGTTCGGCTCGGCGCCTCGGTCGATCAGGTGCTGAGCCGCCACGACTATCCCGAACCGGTCGCCCGCCTGCTCGGCGAGACCTTGGCGCTGGCCGCGGCGCTGTCCGGCGCGCTCAAATATGACGGCGTGTTCTCGCTCCAGACCAAGGGCGACGGCCCGATCCGCATGATGGTCGCCGACATCACCACCGAGGGCGCGATGCGCGGTTACGCCGCGTTCGACGAGCAGGCGCTGGCCGACGCGCTGGCCAGCGCCGCGGGCGCGCCGCTGTCGGCGCCGGTGCCGCGCCTGCTCGGCCGCGGCCACCTCGCCTTCACGGTCGACCAGGGGCCCGACACCGAGCGCTATCAGGGCATCGTCGAGCTGTCGGGCGGCACGCTCGCCGATTGCGTGCATCACTATTTCCGCCAGTCCGAGCAGCTCCAGGCCGGCATCCGCCTGGCCTGCGGCCGCGCCGCCGCGTCCGACGGCTCGGTCCGCTGGCGCGCCGGCGCCCTGATGCTGCAGCGGCTGCCCGGCCGCGCCTCGCCCGATGCGCTGGACGACGACAGCGCCGACGACGACTGGCGCCGCTCGCTCCTGATGATGGGCAGCAGCACGCCGGCCGAGCTGATCGATCCCGAGCTGACGCCCGACCAACTGCTGTTCCGGCTGTTCCACGAGGATGGCGTACGGGTCTACGCGCCGCACAACGTGCGCGCCGGTTGCCGCTGCTCGCGCGAGCGGGTCGCGCGGATGCTGCGCGCCCTGCCGCGTGACGAGATCGCCGAGCTCAAGATCGACGACGCCGTGATCGTGACTTGCGAGTTCTGCAACAGTGGGTACACATTTACCGATCCGCAATTGGCCGAGATATACGACGCGTGACCGCACTTCGTCTCCCCAGGATCGCCGGACTGCTGGGCCTGCTCGCGGCCAGCGTGCTGTTGGCGGCCTGCACCCAGCCCGCGGCGGTCGGCCCGCGCTTCCCCGAGATCACCTTCCAGCAATACCGGCCGTTCGAGTTCGCGGTCGGCCGCGTCGAGATCGTCCGCGAGTACGTGCCGCCGCTCGCCGCGCCCAACGTCGACCACCTGTTCGCGGTGCCGCCGCTGCGCATGGCCGAGCAGTGGGCGCGCGACCGGCTGGTCGCCACCGGCGGACCCGGCGAGCTGCGCTTCGTGATCAAGCGCGCCAGCGTCGTCGAGGCCGAGCTGCCGCGCACGACCGGCATCCGCGGCGCCTTCACCAAGGACCAGAGCCAGCGCTACGACGCCGTGCTCGAGGTCGAGATCGAGATCCGCAGCGAACGCGGCTATCGCGACGGCATCGTCAGCGCGCGCGCCGAGCGCCGGCAGTCGGTGGCCGAGGACATCAGCCTGGCCGAGCGCGAGCGTACCTGGTTCAGCCTGACCGAAGCGCTCGCCCGCGACCTCAACGCCGAGCTCGACCGCAACATCCCGGTCGCGCTGCCCCGCTTCCTCACCCAGCGCTGAAATCGACGCCGGTTTCACGGAACCGTCATTCGCCGCCGTCGGACCGAATGCCGAGGACGCGCTGCGCCTCGCCGAGGACGCGCTCACCTTCCATCTCGAGGGCCTGACCGCGGAAGGCATCGCGGCGCCGACGCCGCGCGCGCTCGGCGACCTGCTCAACGGCGCGGCGCCTGAGAAGGCGGTGCTGTTGCTGCTCGCGGGTCGGCCGCCCAAGGCGCACGCGGTCCGCGTCAACATCACGCTCGACAAGAATCTGCTCGCCGGGATCGACGAAGCGGCCGCCGAGGCCGGCACGACGCGCTCCGGCTTCCTCGCCGAAGCCGCGCGTCGGGTCATGAATCGCTAAGGGAAGGGAGCGGGGATGACGGGAGGGCAGGGTGCGTATACGCACGCATGCGCTGCCCGTATGTGTACATCCTCGCGAGCAAGCGGAACGGGACGCTTTACGTCGGCGTCACGGCCGACTTGCCGCGTCGCCTGTGGGAACACCAGTCCGGCGCGATCGAGGGGTTCACCAAGAAGTACGGCGTTCATCGCCTCGTCTACATGGAGCCGTTCGAGACGATCACGGGCGCGATCGCACGCGAGAAGCAGCTCAAGGAATGGCGGCGCGCGTGGAAGATCGAGCTGATCGGGCGCGACAATCCGCAGTGGCTCGACCTCTCTGAGCGGCTGAACAACTAACCCAACTTGCGCAGTTGGATCGATTCGCAAAGTTTTTTGATCGGGGTCCCTGGAGTCGGATCAAGCACTTGCGCGTTGGCGCGGGGTGATTTGGGCGTGTAGTGCCGACCTTGGGGGTTTCTTTTTGCGCCGGGGCTGGTT
>JACQAI010000279.1 GCA_016195115.1 Pseudomonadota bacterium | reverse complement strand
TCCTCCGCGTCCTCTGCGCAACCTCTGCGTCCCCCGCGCTAAGACCTTCGCCCTCCCCACGCTCGCGCGCGGGGAGGGGAGGGAACGGACTACGGCCGTTTCTTGCGGCCGGCGTAGATGTCGGTCATCTCCTTCTCGCCCCACGCGATCGCCTGGTCGGCGGTCATGCGGCCGGTGGCATGCTGCGCGAACATGTCGGGGATGATGTAGAGGTCGAGCACCTGCTGCGAGGCGGCGGTGGTCGGCCCCGGCCACGACGGCGGCACCGTGACCTTGGCGACGTCGGGGATGCGGCGGTACTGCGGGTCGCTCTCGTAGACCTTGTGGTTGGCCAGGTTGGCGAGGAACGGCATGTTGAAGCCGTGGCCGGCCTCGACCCACTTGTCCTGGTTGGCCGGCTGCATGTGGTAGCGCAGGAAGTCCTTCGCGAGCTCGACGTTCTTCGAGTACTTCCACACGCCGAAGCACCAGTAGCCGGTGGTCGTCACGCGCCCGACCGGTCCGCGCGGCGTGTGGACGTGGTCGATGACCTCGGCGATCGGCTGCTGGGTGCCGGGCACCACGACCTTGTCCTTCTTGGCCGACTCGTACGCGCTGATCGGGTTGTGGATGGCGATGCACTTGCCGGCGTTGAGGCAGCGGTTGTTGGACGCGTCGTCCCACGCCAGCACCTCGGGATCCATCGCCTCGGTGTAGAGCCGCTTGACGAAGTCCATCGCCGTGCGGGTCTCCTTCGAGTTGATCGTGATCGTCTTGCCGTCCTTGCCGACGTACGAGCCGCCGTAGGACCACAGGATCGACAGCAAGGTCACGTTGGCGTCGGCCGAGTGGCCGAGCGCGGTGCCGAACGGATGGCCGATCGCCTTGCCCTTCTTGCCGATGCGCAGAATGTCCTCCCAGGTATCGGGGACCTTCTCGCCGATCTTCTCGAGCAGGTCGGTGCGCAGCGCGATCGGGAAGGGCGGCATCCACCAGGGCAGCAGCTTCCACTCGCCGCGGATCGGATAGTTCTCCGGGCTGATCCAGCCGCCGTTCTTGGCGCCGATCTCGGTGGCGATGTCCTTGAGATCGACCAGGTGGTCGAAATAGAGCTCGGCGTCGCCGAGGCCTGGCCCGAGCGCCGTGATGTCATGCCCCGCCTTGGCCTGGACCTCGGCGGCCTTCTTGGTCTGCAGCTGCAGGTGCGCGATGATGTCGAGGCGCACCTTGACGTTGTTCGCCTTGCCCCATTCCTCGAGCTGGCGCTTGAGCTCGACGTCGGTCGCCGGCACGAAGCTCGCGATGGTGAGGAACGTCAGCTCGCGGGTCTGCGCGAACGCCGGCGCCTGGCCGAGCGCCAGGATGCCGCTCATGCCGGCGGCGCCGCCCGCCGCGGTCTTGAGGAACTGCCGCCGGCCGACCCGACGCGTCGTCTGGTTGCTCGATTTCGTCATGGTGCTCCCTCCCGGTGGTTTGTCGCGATGGCGGTTATTTGACCGCTCCGGAGGTCAGGCCGGAGACGTAGTAGTCGAGGAAGAAGACGTAGGCGACGACGATCGGCAGCGAGCCGATGCACGCGCCGGCCATCAGTCCGCCCCAGTAGTAGATGTCGCCGCGGATCAGCTCCGAGAAGATGCCCACCGTCATGGTCTTGAGCTCGGCCGGCGACACGAACACCAGCGCGTAGAGGAACTCGTTCCACGACAAGGTGAAGGCGAACAGCGCGGCGCAGATCACGCCCGGCAGCGCCACCGGCAGCAGGATGAGGAACATGGTCTGCAGCCGGTTGCAGCCGTCCAGCATCGCGCACTCCTCGATCTCCTTGGGCACGGTGCGGAAGTAGCCCATGAGCAGCCAGGTGCAGAACGGCACCAGGAACGTCGGGTAGGTCACGATCAGCGCCCACAGGCTGTCGGACAGGCCGAGCCAGTTGATCACGTTGCTGAGCGGCAGGAACAGGAGCGTCGGCGGCACCAGATAGGTGATGAAGATCGCCACGCCGAAGGTGCTGGCGCCGGTGAACTTGAGCCGCGCCAGCGGGTAGGCGGCGAGGATCGCGAGCACCACCGAGATCACGGTCGACGCGATGCTGACGATCAGGCTGTTGGCGAACCAGCTCCAGAACAGCGTCTCTTCGCCCAGCATATTGTAGTGCCCGAGGGTGACGCCGCGGCCGATCCAGAACGGCACCGTGGTGGGGTCGTAGAGCTCGGAGTTGCCCTTGAACGACGTCACGACCATGAAATAGAGCGGGAACAGCGCGAACAGGATGTACGGCGTCAGCGGCAAATAGAGCGTGAACAGCGAGCGGAACCCGCGGGTTTCGGTGACGCTACTCATACATCGTCGCCTTGCGGATCTGGCGCAGCTGCACGACCACCACGGCGAGCAGGATCGGGAACAGGAACAGCGACACCGCCGCGCCCTGGCCGATCTCGCCGCTCTGCAGGCCGAGCGCGAACGAGTAGGTCGCGAACAGGTGGGTCATGTTCATCGGCCCGCCCTTGGTCAGGACGTAGACGATGTTGAAGTCCGACAGCGTGAAGATCGCCGAGAATAGGATCACGACGCCGAGCACCGGTTTGACCAGCGGGATCGTGACGTGCCAGAAGCGGCCGAACGCGCTGGCGCCGTCGACCTCGGCGGCCTCGTAGAGCTCGCGCGGGATCGCCACCAGTCCGGCCAGCAAGGTGATCGCGAAGAACGGCAGGCCGCGCCAGGTGTTGACCAGGACCACGGTGAACATCGCCAGATACGGGTCGGGCAACCACGGGATGTCGTGATCGACGATGTGCATGTACTTCAGCGTCCAGTTCACCACGCTGTAGAGCGGCTCGAACATCCACCACCACACCAAGGTCGACAGCGCGGTCGGCACGATGAAGGGCAGCAGCACGGCGCCGCGGATCAATCGCTTGAAGCGCGCGACCCGGAACAACAGCAGCGCCAGCCCCATGCCGAACACCGTCTTGGCGCCCAGCGCCGCGGCGGTGAACACCAGCGAGTTCTGCAAGGTCTGCTGGAAGATCGAGCTGCCGAGCAGGCGCACGAAATTGTCGAGGCCGATGAAATCGCCGGTGTCGCCGACGCGCGCGTCGCTGACCGCGAACCACACCGACAGCACGAACGGGTAGGCGACCAGGAACAGCAGCAGCAAGACCGAAGGCGCGATGAAGGCATAGGCGACCGGGGCGTCGCGGTACAGCAGCTCGCCGAGCGCGCCAGCGCGCGGCGCCGCGGGCGCATTGAGCGCGGACAGATCTCCGTTGGCCGGCTTCAGCTGCACGAACGCTCCCGTCTGCCGGGATCGGTCCGATGACGATGCGCCGTCTCTATGGCGTCGCTAGGCGAGCGTCCCCAAAAGTCGGCATGTCGTGGCAACCGTCACCCAGATGTTCCCCCGGCCGTCCTTGGTGTCGTGGTTCGACGTTTCTCGGATGGACGGCCCATCCCCTTTATCGGCGCAGTCTAGCGACGCGGTCGGGCGCTGAGAAGCCCCGCGATCACGCGTCCAAGATGGTGGCGACGACGGCTGACGTCGGTACCGGTGTTATCCGGCCGCGGCCGAGGCCGCAGGCCAGGGCAAGCTTGGATCGGGTCATCGAGTAGCTCGGCGCGACCATCGGATAGTCGCGGCGGAGGTCCCACTTCGCCCGGTATTGGTCGGGGGTCAGGTTGAATGCGGTGCGCAGATGCCGCTTGAGCATCTTGAGCTTCTTGCCATCCTCCAAGCAGACGATGTAGTCCGGCTTGACCGACTCGCGGACCGGCACCGCCGGTTTGAGCGGCGGCGCTGGCGGTGTCACCTTGCTCAGCCCGTCGAGCGTCGAGAACACCGATGCCATGAAGGCCGGAAGATCGGCGATCGCAACATGGTTTCCCGTGCAGTATGCCGTGGTGATATTCGCGACCAGTGCGAGCAGTCGGCGATCTGACATTGTAAGTTCCGTTCCTGTTGGACCGGTCCTGGACCCGGCCGATCGAGTGCTTGAGCGCTATCGCCTGTGCCGCCCCCGCCGCAGCTTGAGGAGTTCTGCGGACGTCGCTGCGTGCGCTTCGCGATCCTGCGCCCTGGCGTCAAAGCCCCGCGCGACGGCGAGGAATTTTTCCTGGTCTTCCCCGATCTCACGGGCGGCCATGGCGCGATACCAACGGGCCTTGGCGCGCAGCGTCTCGCTGGACCGCATCAAATCCCCCCAAGGCTCGGACTGCCCCGGAGGGCATCGGCTGCTCAGCGGCCGGGTCGCGGACAAATCCATTGCTGCCGCGGACCGATTTCAGCAGATCCGGCATATGGGGCGCGACGACCGACTTGCAAATTCTATTTTCGATCGCGCGCGAATTTCTGTGCAAAACCGGCGATCCGAGGAAGTTCTTGTCGCCGCCTTGTAGTTTCGTTGGCGCGGGCCATGTTAGGCGAACCGGTCGCCGGCCTGACGACTTGGCTCGCGCCAAGAGAGATTTAGTGACCGGGGCTGACAGTACTTCTTGACTCTCTATCTTGCTTCGCGTCTGAAACCGACTTCGACGGCCAGCGGCGGGGCGCTGGCTTTGGACCGGACGGTTCCTGCCGACTAAACGCGCATTCGACGAAGGGCGGCGAGAGCTCGAACTCGAGCCGCACCATCGCCGCACGACTGCTGCAAACGACATTCGATGGCCGCGACCGACGCTGCCGCCCTGGCGCGTCGTCCGAAGGCGTCAGCACGCGCCTTCGCACCAGGAGTCTGTCATGGCGATCGAACACGCCGGCGTGCGGGTCGTGCACAAACCCTGGGGAAGCACCGACCTCCGGCCCTGGAGCGCGCGTCATCACGACGGCGCCGCGATCGGCGAACTGTGGTTTCAGCGCCCCAACACGAGCGCGCCGGACCCGGCCTTGCTTCTCAAATTGCTGTTCACCACCGAGCCACTGTCCATCCAGGTCCATCCGGACGACGAATTCGCCCGATCGATCGGCCTGGCAGGCGGCAAGACCGAGGCCTGGTACATCCTGTCCGCAACGTCCAACGCCAAGGTCGCCGTCGGGCTCAAGCAGCCGCTGGCCGCTGCGCAACTGCGCGCCGCGATCGAGGACGGCTCGATCACGGACCTCGTGCAATGGCACCCTGTCAGCAAAGGCGACGTGGTTTTCGTTCCGGCCGGCACGATCCACGCCATTGGCGCCGGCCTCGTGATCGCCGAGATCCAGCAGCGAAGCGACGCGACGTTCCGCCTGTTCGACCATGGTCGGGCGCGCGAGCTCCATGTGGAGAACGCCGTGGCGGCCGCCGCGCACGCGCAGCCGGCGCGATACCAGGCGCCGCCGAGGCGCCTGACCGACGCCCGGACTGTCCTGGTCGCCAGCCCGCCGTTCGTGCTCGAGCTGATCGAGCTCGTGGCGGGATCGCACTGGCAGCTCGACGTCGAGCGCGAGACCTGGCTCCTCGTGCTCGAGGGGCATGCCCGGGTCGGTGCGCTGACCGCCGGCATCGGTGAGGCCGTCTTCCTGGGTGCCGATCGCACCGGCATCACGGTGGGGGCCGAGGGTCTCAAGGGTCTGGTCGCCTATGTCGGCCCGGAGCCGCGCGTGGACCTATTGCGCTGCCTTGGCGGCGAGTATGCCGGCGCCACGATCCGCACCTTTGCGGGGCTGGCCCATCCTCGTCGGGCACCGGCGCGGACACGAATCGGCTCGACGGAGGTGCGACCATGAGCAACCTGAGCCGGTTGGCGTTCATCGGCAATGCACTGCCGCGGCGCTGCGGCATCGCCACCTTCACGACCGATCTGCAGTGCGCGATCGCAACGTCACGCGCCGACCTCGAGACCTGCATCGTCGCGATGACGGACCATGGTCAAGTCTACGACTATCCACCCACCGTCCGCCTCGAGGTCAACGACGACAAGATAGAAGACTACGTCGGTGCGGCGGACTTCTTGAATGCCGGCTACTTCGACGGCGTTTCCCTCCAGCATGAATTCGGCATTTTCGGCGGTGACGCCGGGGCTCACATCGTGCCGCTGCTGTCGCGGCTGACCATGCCGGTCATCACGACGTTCCATACGGTGCTCGCCGGGCCAACGCCGGCACAACGCGACGTCTTGGATCGCATCGTCGATGTGTCATCGCGGGTCGTCGTGATGGCCGAGAAAGGTCGAGAGGTGCTGCGGACCGTTTACCGGGTGCCGGCGGAAAAGATCGAGGTCATGCCGCACGGGATTCCCGACGTCGCATTCGTCGAGCCCGACCAGGCCAAGGCAAAGTTCGGGTTCAGCGGCAGGTCCGTCATTCTGACCTTCGGTCTGCTGTCCCCCAACAAGGGCATCGAAGTCGTGATCGATGCCATGCCCGAGATCCTGAAGCGCCGCGCCGATGCCGTGTATGTCGTTCTCGGCGCCACCCATCCCAATCTCGTGCGGCGCCAGGGCGAGGCCTACCGCGAGAGCCTGGTGGCGCGCGCACGCGAGCTGGGGGTCGAGGACCATGTCGTATTTCTCGACCAATTCGTCGATCGGCCGACGTTGCTCGGCTTCATCTCGATGTGCGACGTCTACGTGACGCCGTATCTCAACGAAGCGCAGATGACGTCGGGCACGCTGGCCTACAGCTTCGGACTGGGAAAAGCGATCGTCTCGACGCCGTACTGGCACGCGCGGGAACTGTTGGCCGAGGACCGCGGCGTTCTGGTGCCGTTTGGCGATTCGACTGCGACCGGCAGGGCGATTGCGGAATTGCTGACCGACGATACGCGACGGCAGGCCATGCGCCGGCACGCCTATTCGAGCAGTCGCGCGATGACATGGGAGCGAACCGCGGAGCGCTACCTTGGCGCATTCGAAGGCGCACGGCGGCGACATCACCTCATGGTAATCTCGCGTCGCGACCAGCGCGCGCCGGTGACCGACATCCCCGCTCCGCCAGAGCTGCAGCTCGACCATTTTCTGTCGATGTGCGACGACACCGGGCTGTTCCAGCACGCGGTTCACTCGGTGCCGGATCGTCGCCACGGCTATTGCGTCGACGACAATGCCCGCGCGCTGCTGCTGGCGTGTGCGCTCAACGACCCTGGTGAGGAGCGTCTGCCCGAGGTGTTGACGGCGCGGCTGGCCGCCTTTGTCCAGCATGCCTGGAATCCCCGCACGCGACGCTTCCGAAACTTCATGAGCTTCGATCGCCGCTGGCTCGAGGACAGCGGCTCGGAGGACAGCCATGGGCGAACCCTCTGGGCGTTGGCCGAGTGTGCCCGCAGCGATGCCAGCCCGTCGCGGCGCCGGTGGGCCGCCGCCCTGTTCGTCGAGGCGCTGGCGAGCGCGGAAAGCTTTCGCTCGCCGCGCGCCTGGGCGTTCACCCTGCTCGGCCTGGACGCCTATTGCGCCGCGACTCCCGGGGATGCTCTGGTCGCACCTCTCCGCCAGCGCCTTGCCGACCGGTTGATGGCGATCCTGGCGGCGGTGACGACGAGCGATTGGGTGTGGTTCGAGGAGGGGCTCGCCTACGACAACGCGCGCCTGTCCCAGGCCTTGATCGTCACCGGCGCCGCGACCGGCCGGCCGGACTATGTCCAAGCCGGTTTGAGATCCTTGCGCTGGCTCATGACGCAGCAGACCACGGCGGCGGGTCTTTTCCGGCCGGTCGGCACGGCGAGCTTCGGCACCAAACGGCAGCCGCCAAAGGCGTTCGATCAGCAACCCGTGGAAGCCGCGGCGACGATCGCCGCTTGCCTCGCGGCGTGGCGTGCGGATGGCGACGTCGAATGGAAGGATCACGCGGCGCGCGCGCTCGCATGGTTTCTTGGCAGCAACGACCTGTCGTCGCCGCTCGTCGATCTGGACACCGGCGGCTGTCGGGACGGCCTGCATCCCGACCGACCGAACGAGAACCGGGGCGGCGAGTCCGTCGTGTCCTATCTCCTCGGCCTCGCGCAGATGCGGCAGCTTGCTCGCGTCGGCGAGGGCCGCAGCAAGTTCATGCCGCGCTTGGCCTAGGCGCGTGAACCCCGTGGAATCCCAGTGAACGACCTACCTGCCACGTTCCTGAATCGGCACGCTCTCTATCTCCGCCCCGATCCGGCGCGGGTGGTCGTGCGCCCGTTCAAGCCGGCGACCGAACCCCGGGACCTCAATCCCACCGACAAGACGCGGGCGAATCACATCGTCGCGCGCGTCCTGGCGCTCGATCCCGAGGCGGTGGCCAGCCAATTGGCCGACGTTCTCGAGAACTTCCTCGGTCGCCATCGCAACCTGTTAGCGACCTTCGAGGCGCGCGCCGACGACATGGAGGATGCCCTTGCTGCCCATGCGGTCTTCACGGCGGCGCAGCGCCAACTGCTCGGCGCCTATTTCCTGCACGAATATTCCTTCGAGGCGTCGGCGCTGTTCAATCCGAGCATCGTCGCCCATCCCGATCAGTCGGGTGCGCCGCCGGGCGGACGCCGCTTCATCCTGAGTCTTCGTGCGGTCGGCGAGGGGCATATTTCTTCGATGACGTTTCGCTCAGGTACCATCGCGGCCGACGGCAGCATGACCGTCGATCCGACGGCGCGTCTCGCGTCGACCCCCCGCGTGCGCAGTCGGACCGCAGGTCCGGATGGCGACGAGGTCGAGGTGATCTTCAAGGCCGACGAGGATATCAGCGAGCGGGTGATCTTTCCCGTCACCGACTCCCAGTCGAACGGCATCGAGGATGCCCGTTTCGTCGAATTCGACGATGGCGGGCCCAAGAAGTTCTACGCGACCTACACCGCCTACACTGGCAAGGCGATCAGGTCGGAGTTGCTCGAGACCGTCGACTTCATTTCCTTTCGGATGTCGCCCTTGCGGGGCGACGCCACCCGAAACAAGGGCATGGCCCTGTTCCCGCGCCGGATCGATGGCAAGTACGCCATGATCGGCCGGCAGGACAACGAGAACCTCCACCTGATCTATTCGGACGATCTGCATACGTGGAATGGCGGCGTCGCCCTCTTGAAGCCGCAGTTCCCGTGGGAGTTCGTCCAGATCGGCAATTGCGGGTCGCCGGTCGAGCTCGACGACGGCTGGCTGCTGCTGACCCACGGCGTCGGCCCGGTTCGACGCTATTCGATCGGCGCGGCTTTGCTCGACAAGCGCGATCCCTCCAAGGTACTCGCGCGCTCGCGCGAGCCGCTGGTGCGCCCCGAACCCTCGCAGCGCGAAGGCTACGTGCCCAACGTCGTCTACACTTGCGGCGCCATGCGGCATCTCGACCAGATCATCTTGCCCTATGCGGTGTCCGACACGTTCTCCCAGGTTGCGACGATCAAGATCGCCGCGCTGATGCAGACCATGGAGCGCGTCTAGGCGCTCACCGGCCGCCGAGCGCGCGCAGGCTGTCGAGCGAGACTTGCGGCGCATCCGGGCGCGGCGCCGCCGCCGGCGCGGGCGGATCGGCGCTCGGGTTGTTGGCGCGTGCCGCGGTGTCGGAGCGCTGGGTGTTGAGATCGATCGCGAACTGCGCCTGGGCGTCGGCGATCGCGCGGTTGTAGCTGCCGATCGGCATCTGACGGTCGTAGAGCTTGACCAGCGCCGAGTCCTGGCGCGCCCAGTAGTCGTACAGCGGCACCGCCTGCGCCGGGCTCGCGGTGATCATGGCCTGACGGCAGTGCGCGCGCTTGTCGTCCATGATGCGCAACAGCGCGCGATCGCGCGCATCGGCGTAACTCGGATCGACCATCATGGCGCGCGTCCACGGCACGCCGGGGTCGGGCGGGAGCAAGCGGCCGCGCAACGGCGCCAACGCCGGATCGCCGGCGAGTTGCTGACACAATTGCTCGGCGGCGTGGAGGCGTTGGCGCGCCTCGGCCTGCGCGGCTTGCGCCGCCGGCGACGGCGGGGGTGGGGCTGCAGCGCGCGGCGCCGAACTCGCGCAGCCGGCGAGCAGCAGCGCGGCGGCCAGGGCAATCACCGATCCGGCCGATCTCGCCATCGTGTGGTCTCCCCAGCCAGCCTACCGGCCGGCTGCCGGTTCGGCCACCGCCTATGGCCTTCTATATAGGACGATGGTCACAGGCCTAATCAATGCTGCGCGAAATTTCCTAAAATTGCCTAGGTGTGACTCCAGTCACGGGAGCCGGGCGTTTTCAATGCGATGGTCGCGCCAACGTCACCCGCCAAGGGATCACGGAGACGAACGATGGGACGCCCGCTCAACGCCATGACGGCCGAGGTTCGCTTCGGCGCGCTGCTCGCGCCGGTGCTGGGGGCGGTCGACGACGCCGGCATCGCGGTCGCGGCCAACCGCATGCTGCAGGGCGACCCGCTGCCGCCGCTCGACGTCATGCCGCTCGGTCGGGCGCCGGCGTTCACCGAGCGCACGCTCTACGTGCTGCTCGGCGATGCCGTCGGCTGGCACGCGATGCGGCTGCTGATCGAGCAGGGCAAGCTCGCGAGCGACACGCACGTGCCGGTACGCGTCTTTCTCAACCACGCGCAGTGGCGCAAGGC
>JACQAI010000010.1 GCA_016195115.1 Pseudomonadota bacterium | reverse complement strand
GTCGTTGTGCGCGAAGGCGAGCGGCCGCTCGAGCGCGACGGTCGCGCCGCCATGGACTGGGTCGCCGCGACCGCCGCCGCGCTGACCGCGTCGCCCGGCGTCACCGTGCTGACGCGCACCACGGCGTTCGGCGCCTATGACCAGAACATGATCGGCCTGCTCGAGCACGTCGCCGACCCCGCCGCTCATCACGCGCGGCAGCGCCTGTGGCTGGTGCGCGCGCGCCAAGTCGTGCTCGCGACCGGCGCGCTCGAGCGGCCGCTCGCCTTCGCGCACAACGACCGCCCCGGCGTCATGCTGGCGTCGGCCGCGCAGACCTACGTCAACCGCTTCGGCGCGCTGCCGGGGCGGCGCGCCGTGGTCTTGACCAACAACGACGGCGCCTACGTCGCGGCGCGCGACCTGCGCGCCGCCGGCGTCGACATCGCCGCCATCGTCGACATCCGCGAGCGCCCCGACGCGGCGGTGTCGCGCATCGTCAACCAGGACGCGGGCGGCGACGGCGGCATCTCGTGCCTCGGCGGGCGCGCGATCGTGCGCGTCAGCGGCCGCCGCGCGGTCGCCGGCGTCGAGATCATGCGGCTGGCCGCCGGCGGCGGTGCGCCGATGCGCGGCACCTCGGCGCACATCGACTGCGACCTGGTGCTGATGTCGGGCGGCTGGACGCCGACCGTGCATCTGTTCTCGCAGGCGCGCGGCCGGCTGGTCCACGATCCCGAGCTCGGTGCGTTCGTGCCCGCCGAGCCATTGCCGGCGCTGCGCTGCGCCGGCGCCGTGGCCGGCCGCTTGGCGCTTGCCGAGGCGCTGGCCGACGGCGCCAGCGCGGGCGCCGCTGCCGCCCACGCCGCCGGCTGCGGCGACGGCCGCGCGCCATCCACGCCAGCCGTCGAGGCCGCGGGCGCGGCGCCGCCTTTTCCCGTGTGGCTGCTGCCGCTGCCACAAGGCAGGCGCGCCAAGCGCTTCGTCGATTTCCAGAACGACGTCACCGTCGACGACGTCGCGCTGGCGGTGCGCGAGGGCTATCGCTCGATCGAGCACATCAAGCGCTACACCACCCTCGGCATGGGCACCGACCAGGGCAAGACCAGCAACTTGAACGGCATGGTCGCGGCCGCGCTGGCGCGCGGCGCGACGCCGGACGCGGTCGGCACGACGACGTTTCGGCCGCCCTACACCCCGGTCGCCTTCGGCGCGCTGGCCGGCCATCACGTCGGCCAGGCGCTCGACCCGCTGCGCGTCACGCCGATCGATGCGTGGCACGCCGCCGCCGGCGCCAAGTTCATCAACGCGGCGCTGTGGCGGCGTCCGCAGCTCTATCCGCGCGCCGGCGAGAGCGACCTCGCGGCGGTCAACCGCGAGGCCCTCAACGTCCGCCGCGCCGTCGGCGTGGTCGACGTCTCGACCCTGGGCAAGATCGACGTTCAGGGCCGCGACGCCGCCGAGTTCCTCAACCGCGTCTACGTCAACGGCTGGAAGACGCTCGCGGTCGGACGCTGCCGCTACGGCGTGATGCTGCGCGAGGACGGCTTCGTGTTCGACGACGGCACGACCAGCCGGCTCGACGAGCAGCGCTACTTCATGACCACCACGACCGCCAATGCCGGCCGCGTCATGGTCCATCTCGAGCATCTGGCGCAGGTCGTGTGGCCGACCCTCGACGTCAAGCTGACCGCGGTGACCGACCATTGGGCGGCGCTCGCGGTCGCCGGCCCGCGCGCCCGTGACGTGCTGGCGGCGCTGCAACCCGACTTCCCGGTCGACGATGCGGGCCTGCCCTACATGGCGTGGCGCGAGGGCCGGCTCGCCGGCCTGCCGGCGCGGGTCTTCCGCATCAGTTTTTCCGGCGAGCGGGCGTACGAGATCTATGCGCCGGCGGATTACGCGGCGGCGCTGTGGCAAGCCGTCGTCGATGCCGGCGCGCCGTTCGGGCTGATGGCCTACGGCACCGAGGCGATGGGCGTGCTGCGCATCGAGAAGGGGCATTTTGTCCCCGGGCCAGAAGCGGACGGCCGCACCACGCTCGACGATCTCGGCCTCGGCCGCCTGATGAGCCGGGCCAAGGACTGCATCGGCAAGGGCGCGGCGCAGCGTCCGGCGCTGACCGCCGCCGGGCGCAAGCAGCTGGTCGGTCTGCTCGCGGTCGACCCGACCGAGACGATTCCGCCCGGCGCCCAGCTCGTGCTCGACCCGACGCGCGCGCCGCCCAACCCGATGGTCGGCCACGTGGCTTCGATGTGTTACAGCCCCACTCTGGAGCGCTGGATCGCGCTGGCGCTGGTGCGCGCCGGCCGCGACCGCATCGGCGAGACCCTGGTCGCGACCTCGCCGCTGCTCGGCAAGCGCACCGCGGTCACCATCGTGTCGCCCGTGTTCGTCGATCCCGAGGGCAAGCGCGTCCATGGCTGATCCGCTCGCCCGCGCCGCGGCGTTCTCCCGGCTGGTCGCCAGCCCCGGGCCCGATCCGCTGATCATCGCGGCATGCCGCGAGCGCGCTCTGGTGACGATCGGCGGTTCGGTCGCGCACGCCGGCCTGGTCTCGGCGGTGCGCGCCGCGATCGGCGCCGAGCTGCCGCGCGAGCCGGGTGGCGTCGTGCCGGCCGGCCACGGCTGGACGATCGCGCTCGGCCCGGCCGAGTGGCTGTACGTCGCGCCGGCGCGCGACGGCTGGGCGGTCGAACGCGATCTGGCGCGCGTGCTGGCGCTGGTCGGCGGCCAGGCGATCGACGTCAGCCACGGCCGCGCCATGCTGCGCCTCGGCGGCGCGCCGGCGCGCGCCGTGCTCGCCAAGGGCTGTCCGATCGATCTCTCGCCGCGCGGTCTGCCGTCCGGGCGCGCCGCCCAGACCCTGTTCGGCAAGATCGGCGTGCTGGTGCACGCGCGCGAGCGCGACGCGATCGAGCTCTACGTCTCGCGCAGCTACGCCGACGCGCTGGCCGACGGCCTGCTCGCCGCGGCGCGCGAGTTCGGTTGTCGGATCGGGCCTGCTGTGATCGACTAGCTGCGGCCCGCGGCACGGCGCTTGCGTCCATTCATGGCAGATGCCCGCCGGCGCTCGCGCGGGCGCCATCGAGGATTGCGTGACGCCATGATGCTGCGGACGCTGGTTGCAATCGGCTCGTTGATCCTGTTGGCGCTGCCGGCTTCGGCCGAGCGCCTGCGCTGGTCGTCGCAGGGCGATGCCCTGTCGCTCGACCCGCACGCCAACAACGAGACCATGACGTTGCGCTTCTTGAGCAACGTCTACGACGCGCTGGTGACGCGCGACAAGGATCTCAAGATCGTGCCGTGGCTCGCCACCGAGTGGAAGATCGTCGAGCCGACGCGCTGGCGCTTCAGCCTGCGCCGCGACGTCAGCTTCCACGAAGGCAGCAAGATGACCGCGGACGACGTCATCTTCTCGGTTGCGCGCGCCAGCTCGAAAACCTCGGGCGTCAGCTCGCACGCCGCCGGCATCAAGGCGGTCGAGAAGATCGACGACTACACGATCGACGTCGTCACCGAGGCGCCGCGGCCGATCCTGCTCAGCCAGCTCGCCAACGTCTACATCATGGATCGCGCCTGGGCGGAGAAGAACAACGCCGTCCCGGTAGCCAACAACAACGCCAACCTGACCGGTTACACGACGCTCAACGAGAACGGCACCGGCGCCTATCGGGTCAAGGAGCGCGTGCCCGGCCAGCGCACCGTGCTGGTGCGCAACCCGACCTGGTGGGGCAAGTCCGACGGCAACGTCGACGAAGTCGTGTTCACCCCGATCGGCGCCGCGCCGACCCGGCTTGCCGCGCTCCTGTCGGGCGAGGTCGACATGATCAATCCGGTGCCGCTGCAGGACGTCGAGCGCGTCAAGACGACGGCCGGGCTCAAGATCGTCGAGCGGCCCGAGATCCGTACGGTCTATTTCGGCATGAACCAGGCGCTCGACAAGCTCAGCACCGGCGAGCCCAACGCCTTCAAGGACAAGCGCGTGCGCGAGGCGGTCTACCGCGCGATCGACATCGAGGCGATCAAGCGCGTGGTCATGCGCGGCGCATCGACGCCGGCCGGCATCCTGGTCGGGCCCGGCATCACGGGCTACGACGAGGCGCTCAACGTCCGCCTGGCATTCGATCCCCAAAAATCCAAGACGCTGCTCACCGAGGCGGGTTTTCCCAACGGCTTCAGCTTCCAGCTGCAATGCCCGAACGACCGTTTGGTCAACGACGAGGCGATCTGCGTCGCGCTCAGCACGATGCTGGCGCGGGTCGGCATCAAGGCCAACCTGTCGGTCCAAACCAAGTCGATCCACTTCCAGAAGCTGCAGACCCAGGACGTCGACATGTTCATGCAGAGCTGGGCGTCGAACTCGTACGATGCCTATGAGGCGCTGTTCTATAATCTGGTGACGCGCGACCAGGACAAACCCGAGACCAAGCTCGCCGAGGGTCAGGGAACGTGGAACTCCGGCCGCTACCGCAGCCCGGCGCTCGACGCCCTGATGGTGCGCATCGGCTCGGAGACCGACCCGGCCAAGCGCCAGGCATTGATCGTGGAAGCCCACAAGATCTATACCGGCGACATCGCGATCATTCCGATGCACCAGCAGTGGATCGCGTGGGGCGTGCGCAGCAACGTCGACGTAGCACCACTGGCCGACGACAGCGTCAATCTGCGGACCGTCACGGTCAATCGTTAGCGCCAGTCGGCAGGGAAGGGAGCCAGCCATGATCACGGTGAACGGTCAGCAGGTGTTCTCGACCATGGAGGAGATCGCCGACCCGAAGCACGCCGCCCTGGTCGTGATCGATGCCCAGAACGACTTCTGCACGCCGGGCGGCCTGATGGGCAACAACGGCCAAGACCTCAGCACGATGCCCGGAGCGATCGCGCAGATCGACAAGCTGCTCGGTGCGGCGCGCGCCGCCGGCGTGCTGGTGGTCTACATCCAGAACCAGATGCTGCCGGGCAAGCGCTCGACCTCGGGCGCGTGGCTGCGCTTCCTGACCGCGAAGAACCGCACGACCGGCATGATGGACGACCAGCATTGCTGCCTGGTCGACAGCTGGGGCGCCGAGATCGTCGATGCGCTGAAGCCGCAGAAGGACGAGATCGTCGTCAAGAAGTGGCGCTCGAGCGCGTTCGTCGGCACCAATCTCGACATGGTCCTGAAGGTCAACAACATCAAATCGGTGGTGTGCTGCGGCTTCGTCACCCAGGGCTGCGTCGAGTCGACCGCGCGCGACGCCGGTTTCTACGACTACTACCCGGTGGTGATCGAGGACGCGGTGGCGAACTCGCATCCCGAGCTGCACGCCGCCTCGTTGTTCGTACAGCGCTCGCGCTACGACGTCGTACCGACCGCCGAGATGCTGTCGGTCTGGGAGCGCACCGTGCCGCAGTTCGCCGCCGCCCAGTAGACGTCACGCGGAGACGAGGTAAACGCCGGCGGCGTGCGCCGGTGCGGTCTCTGTCAGTGGACGTGCAGCGGCTCGCCCTTCGCCATCGCGAGATGGTGCGGCTGGTGATGCGAACCGCTCGCCAAGATGCCGATGAAGCCGAGCCCGCGGATGTGGCGAACCTCCTTGTCGTCGCCGGCCGTGACGGTCAGGCGGACGCCGTCGGCCATCGGCTCGGTCTTGGCGCTCCATCCGTTCAGATGGGTCCGGTCGAGCTCGCGCGCGTGCGCCGGAACCATGCGCTGGATCGCGGCCAGCGTGCGACCGTCGCCCGTGACGACGATCGCCAGGCCGCCGTCGACCGGCTGCGCGGCGGCGGCAGCTTTGAGCGTCACCTCGCCCATGTCGATCAGGTGCTGGCGCAGCGCCTCGAGGTCAACCTTCGACCAGTCGGTCTTGGGGTCGGCCTCGAGCAGCCCGACGATCTCCTGGATGGCGCCGAAGGCGTCTTGGCCGGGCAGCAGCGGCGCGGCGGCGTGGTGTATCGATCCACCATGAGCCCCGTGCATTCCCGGGGCCATCCCCGTGCCATGAGGCTGCGTCATGCCCGGCATTTGATCGTGGCGGGGTACCGGCGGGGTCGCGTCCGCCGCCCAGGCGGCGCGCAGGACGGGGGCAAGCGCGCCGGCCGACAGAACCGTGAGGGTCGCGACGGCGGTTGCGATACCGAGCTGGCGGATCGGGGATGTCATGGCGAGGCCTCGGAAAGTGGAAACCGCGCGATGTTTAGCGGATCGCCGCGCTGCCCGATATGATTTGGATCATACGGCGTCCCGGAGCGCGATGCCTGACGCGGTGCGCTCGATCGTGCCGTCCTTCTCGAGCGCGGCCAACGCGCGGTAGAGCGCCTCGTGGGTCAGGCCGATCTCGGCGGCGAGGTCCATCAATGTGCCATCCAGGGACACGGTCCGTCCGTCCGGCCCGGCCGCCAAGGCCAGATGGTGCAGCACGCGCTCCCGGGCCGAGCGGATGTCGCGTTCCTGCAGCCGAGCCCGCAGCGCGTGCACCTGGTGGGCGAGCAGCTCCATGAACCGCGCCGCCACGCCGGGGTCGCGCCGCAACGCCGCCAGCAGCGCGCGCTTCGGATAGACGCGCACCTGCGACGCCGCGGTCGCCACCGCGTCGCAGTGATAAACCGGCGAGAACAGCGCCGCCTCGGCGAACATGTCGCCAGCGCGCGCCGTGTGCAGGATGACCTGGCGCGCGCCGCCGGCGTGTCGGACCAGCTGCAGGCGCCCCGTCTCGACCAGGAAGATCGCGACTGTCGCGTCGCCCTGGTGGAACAGGCATTCGCCGGCCGCCAGCGCGCGGAGCCGTGCGCGGTCCCGGATCTCGGCGGGCAGCCAATCCGGGGTCGCCATGATGGTACCTAGCGGGCCGGCCGGCGGCGCTCGGGGCCGCGCCGCGCGGTCGCCGGCTTGGCCGGCGGCGTGGTCGCGAGATCGTCGAGGATCGGGCATTCGGGGCGCTGGTCGCCGTGACAGTGGTGCGCCAGATGGGCGAGCGTGCGCTTCATGGTTTCGAGCTCGGCGATGCGCTGCTCGAGCTCGCCGAGCTGGGCCAGC
>JACQAI010000205.1 GCA_016195115.1 Pseudomonadota bacterium | reverse complement strand
TGGGCAGCGCCATCATCTCCGGGCGCGCCACCGACCTGCTCGATGCCGGCCACTTCCTGACCCAGGCCTACGCCGACTGGTTCGGGTCGACCCAGGCCCAGATCCAGGGCCCGCGCGCGAAGTCCAAGCGGGTGCTGCTGGTCGACGACAGCGCGTTCTTCCGCAACCTGTTGAGCCCGCTGCTCTCGGTCGCCGGCTATGACGTCACCACGGCGGAGAACGCCCAGGACGCCATGGGCCTGTGCGAGGCTGGCGAGAATTTCGACATGATCGTCAGCGACATCGAAATGCCGGGCATGAACGGCTTCGAGTTCGCGCGCGCGGTGCGCGCCAACTCGCGCTGGCAGGCCACCCCGATGGTGGCGCTGTCCTCGCATGCCTCGCCCGAGGACTTCGACCGCGGCCGTGAGGCCGGGTTCAGCGACTACGTCGCCAAGTTCGACCGGGACACGCTGCTGCAGGTCCTGAACGAGGCTCTGTCCGTGAAAGGCTACGCATGAGCGATCTGGTTCCCGCCGGACGGCGCGCTGTCGCCAAGTTCGGGTCGTCGGACGAGCAGCGGCAGTACGTCTCGATCGTGATCGCCGAACAGCTGTTCGGCATCCCGGTGCTGATCGTGCACGACGTGCTCGGTCCGCAGCGCATCACGCGCATTCCGCTGGCGCCGCCCGAGGTCGCGGGCTCGCTCAACCTGCGCGGCCGGATCGTCACCGCGATCGACGTCAGGCTGTGTCTCGGCCTGGAAAGGCGGCCCGACGACATGCGCGGCATGAGCGTGGTGGTCGAGCACGGCGCGGAGTTCTACAGCTTGATCGTCGACAACGTCGGCGAGGTCCTGACCCTGCCCTCGGCATCGATGGAGCGCAATCCGGCGACCCTCGATCCGCGCTGGCGCGAGATCTCGAACGGCATCTATCGGCTCGACGAGCAGCTGTTGGTCGTGCTCGACGCCAACCGGCTGCTCGATTTCACCCGGACCGAGGCGGCGTAAGTCCCGGGACGACCCGGGTGTCGGTCGCGGGTAGGAGCGTACGATGAAGTCCTGTCTGATCGTCGACGACTCGCGGGTCGTGCGCATGGTGGCGCGCAAGATCCTGCAGGATCTGTCGTTCGAGTGCGCCGAGGCCGAGGACGGGCAGAAGGCGCGCGAGGCGTGCGAGAAGCGGATGCCCGACGCCGTGCTGCTCGACTGGAACATGCCGGTGATGAACGGCATGGAGTTTCTGATCTGGCTGCGCAGCGCGCCCGGCGGCGACCATCCCAAAGTAGTGTTCTGCACGACCGAGAACGATCTTGCCCACATCCAGCAGGCGATGAGCGCGGGCGCCGACGAATACATCATGAAGCCGTTCGACGCCGCGATCATCCAGAGCAAGTTCACCCAGGTAGGTCTGCTTTGACCGGTTCGGATCCGCGCGCCAAGCCGCCCGATCCACCGGCCGGCGTCATCCGCGTCATGGTGGTCGACGACAGCGCGGTGATCCGCGGCCTGTTCACGCGCGCGCTCGAGCAGGATCACGAGATCAAGGTAGTCGCGTCGGTCGGCGACGGCCGCATGGCGGTCGATACCTTGAAGCGCCACGACATCGACGTGGTCGTGCTCGACATCGAGATGCCGGTGATGGACGGCCTCACCGCGGTGCCGCTGCTGATCGAGGCCAAGCCCGGGCTGCCGATCATCATGGCCTCGACGCTGACGCGCAAGAACGCCGAGATCAGCATGCGGGCGCTGGCGCTCGGCGCCAAGGACTACGTGACCAAGCCGAGCACGACCAGCGAGCTGACCTCGGCGGCGACCTTCCAGCAGGAGCTGATCGCCAAGATCAAGGCGCTGGCGGGCCGCCGGCGCGGCCCGCGGCCGGCCGCGCCGATCGTTCCGGTGCGCCCCGGCGCACCACCGGCCGCCCCCGACGCCGCGGCACCGGCGACGCCGCGGCCGACGCGTGGCACCACCGTGACCTTGCGCGCCGCCGGCACCGAGAAGCCCGACGTACTGGCGATCGGCTCATCGACCGGCGGGCCGCAGGCGCTGTTCAACGTCGTCGGCCAGCTGTCGAAGGACGTGCGCCAGCCGATCCTGATCACCCAGCACATGCCGGCGACGTTCACCACGATCCTCGCCGAGCATCTGGCGCGCATCTCGAACCGGGTGTGCGCCGAGGCCAAGGACGGCGAGCTGCTCGAGGCCGGCCGCATCTACGTCGCGCCCGGCGATTTCCATATGGTGATCGAGGGCTCGGCGCCGGGCAAACGCATCATCAAGCTCTTGAAGACGCCGCCCGAGAACTTCTGCCGGCCGGCGGTCGACCCGATGCTGCGCAGCCTCGCCGACGCCTTCGGCCGGCGCGTGCTGGTCGCGATCCTGACCGGCATGGGGTACGACGGCCAGAAGGGTGCCGAGCGCATCATCCAGGTTGGCGGCACCGTGATCGCCCAGGACGAGGCCTCGAGCGTGGTCTGGGGGATGCCGGGCGCCGTCGCGCTCGCCGGGCTGTGCAGCGCGGTGCTGCCGATCGCCGAGATCGGGCCCTATCTGCAGCGCGCGGCGCTGAGGTCGGCGCCATGAGGGTCGAGGATTTCGATTTCCTCAGCCGGACCGTGCGCGAGCGCTCGGGCCTGCAGCTGACCCAGGACAAGTCGTACCTGCTCGAGAGCCGGCTGATGCCGGTCGCGCGCCGCTTCGGCGCCAAGACGCTCGACGAGTTCGTCAACTCGGTGCGCCAGCGCCAGGACCAGGAGCGCCTCAAGGCCATCACCGAAGCGATGACGACCAACGAGACGCTGTTCTTCCGTGACGCCAAACCGTTCGAGCAGTTCAAGCGTGTCGTCCTGCCGGCGCTGCTCGAGACGCGCGCGGCGCAGCGCGCCGTGCGCATCTGGTGCGCGGCGTCGTCGAGCGGCCAGGAGCCCTATTCGCTCGCCATGCTGATCAAGGAGGAGGGCGTCAAGCTCGCCGGCTGGCGTTTCGAGATTCTCGCCACCGACCTGAGCCAGGAGATGGTCGACCGCGCGCGCGCCGGCGCCTACTCGCAGTTCGAGGTGCAGCGCGGCCTGCCGATCCAGCTTCTGATGAAGTACTTCCGTCAGATCGAGGACCGCTGGCAGCTCGACGACGCGATCCGCAACATGGTGCAGTATCGGACCTTCAACCTGCTCGACGATCCGCGTTCGCTCGGCACCTTCGACGTCGTGTTCTGCCGCAACGTGCTGATCTATTTCGACCAGCCGACCAAAGCGCAGGTGCTCGAGCGCATCGCCAAGCAGCTGCCCGCCGACGGCATGCTCTATCTCGGCGGCGCCGAGACCGTGCTCGGCGTCACCGATCGCTTCGAGCCGATGCCCAACGAGCGCGGCATCTACCGCCCGGCCCTGCGCGTCGACGGCCCCGCCCGCGTGCTGACCTGACCGGGTCCTGATCGCTCAGGCGAGGACCGAGATCGTCGTGGTGTGCTTGAGGCCGGTCTGCCACAGCGTGTTGAGCGTGGCCAGGGCCGTCTGGAATTGCAGGGTGGTCAGCGACGAATCGCTGAGCGCCGCGATGTCCTTCTGCAGCGTCTTCAGGTCGATCATGGGGTTCGCCGCCGACAGCATGGTCGACAGCTGCAGCGCCAGCGCCTGCAGCATCTGGGTCGATGGCGTGAAGGCGGCGGAGCTGGCTAACAGCTGAACGTTGTCGACGAAGCTCTTGCCGGTCGAGGCCTGGCTCGACAGCGGCTGCACGATATTGACCGTGCTGGCCGCACTCGAGACGCTGCTGATCGTCGTCGTGAATGTCGATCCGGTGTCGAGCGTGATGGACACCGAGTCGCCCGCCGCCATGCCACCCACGGTGTCGAGCGCGATCGTCGTGGCGCCGATGAGGGCATCGGCGGTCAGAAGCGCAAAGTACGAGATGATGACGCCGCCCGCGCCCAAGTTCAACGCGCCGGTCTGGTTGACGCTGGTGAACGGGTTGGCCAACGCGGCGGCATTGTTGCCGCTGGTGGCTTGGCTCGGCATCACGCCGGCCAGCGTCACGGTGTTGGTCGCAATCGTGACGCCGGTGATCGTGGTCGTGAACAGCGAGCCGCTGTCGAGCAGGATCTGCAGCGAGTCGCCGATGCTCATGCCGCCGGCGCTGGTCAGCGTGACCGTGCTGTCGCCGGTCAACGCCGTGGCGTTCAAGGTCGTGAAGTAGGTGGTGGCGTTGGGCAGGCCCGTCAGCTTGTTGCCATTGGTGGCTTGGCTCGGCAGTGTCGTCGCGAGCGTCAGTGTGTTGTTCGCGATGCCGTTGATCGCGCTGTAGAAGTATTCCCCGGTGTCGAGCTGGATCTGCACCGAGTTGCCGACCGACAGCCCGGTCGTCGAGGTCACTGAGACGGTGCTGGCGCCGGCCAGCGCGGTGGCCGACAGAATCGTGTTGACCGAAGACGAGGTCGCGGTGGTGCTGGCGGTCGACGTCGTGCTGGTCGCCTTCAGGAGATTGGCGATGGTGCCGACCGTCGAGGTGAGGCCCGAAAAGCCAGTGGTCGGCTGCACCATCCGGTAGAGCGCCTGCAGGTCGGTGCTGATCTGCACCGCCGCGCCGCCCGAATCGCGCAGATCGAGCGCGATCACCGCGACCTGGCCGAGGTTCGCCGAGGGGTTGGCCGCCGCGATCTGCTTGGCAAGCTGCTGCTCGAGCAAGCCCTCCTGCGCGAGCGACAGGTTGCCAGCGGTCAGCTGCTGGACGGTGGTGTTGATCTGGCTGATCGCGGTGGCCGCCGAGACCAGATGGACCTGCGGTCCGCCGACCGTCAGGAACGAGCTCGTCATTCTGGGCGATCCCTTCTGGGAAGATCCCGCTGATACTCAGCGTTGCCGCAGTCGAGCGTCGACGCTACCGCAGCGCGGGTTAATTTTTGATAACTATTTGCCCGTATTCGACCGGTCGGCGGCCGCGCCGCCGGACCGATCGACCCGGGGGGTGGAAGAGGCTGGGCTTAGGAGACGCGCAGGGCCGGCTCGCCGGCCTCGGCGGCGGGCGGGGCGACGCCGGCGGCCTCGCCGGCCGGATCGCGCAACACGTAGCCGCGGCCCCACACCGTCTCGATGTAGTTCTCGCCGCGGGTCGCCTGGGTCAGCTTCTTGCGCAGCTTGCAGACGAATACGTCGATGATCTTGAGCTCGGGCTCGTCCATGCCGCCGTAGAGATGGTTGAGGAACATCTCCTTGGTCAGCGTCGTGCCCTTGCGCAGGGACAGGAGCTCGAGGATGCCGTACTCCTTGCCGGTCAGGTGAAGCGGCGCGCCATCGACGTCGACCATGCGGGTGTCGAGGTTCACGGTCAGGCGGCCGGTGCGGATGATCGATTCGGAATGGCCCTTGGAGCGCCGGACGATCGCCTGGATGCGGGCGATCAGCTCGCGCTTGTCGAACGGCTTGGTCAGGTAGTCGTCGGCGCCCACCCCGAGGCCCTTCACCTTGTGGTCGAGCTCGGACAATCCGGACAGGATCAGGATCGGGGTCCGGACCCGGGCGGCGCGGAAGCGACGCAATACCTCGTAGCCATCGATGTCAGGTAATACTAGATCAAGTATAATTATGTCATAATCGTACAGTTTGCCGATCTCCAGCCCATCCTCGCCAAGATCCGTCACATCAACTACGTAGCCGGCCGAGGTCAGCATCAAGGCGATGCTTTTGGCGGTCGCGCTATCATCTTCGACGAGGAGCACGCGCATGGTCAGCCTATGAGAGATGGATTAAGAGGTTAACCAATTAACCATCGACACTAACGCTGAACACTATACACGCGCAAGCCGATTCTGTAATTGAAGTTAACCGAAGTTTAAGCCGATTACCCGAGCTTCAGACTGCGGTAGCATTGATCCCCGACGCGGGCTCTCGATCGTGCTCCGGGCGCCGCTCGTGGGAGGCGGTATGCTGGTCGATCATCTCATCTCCGACATCGAGCGCGTTCCCGACCACTACCTGCACGGTCGCGTCACCGGCGTGCTCGGCATGATGGCCGAGATCGGCGGCGTCCAGCGCGCGCTGTCGATCGGCGATCGCGTCACCATCATCGGGCGCAACGAGCGCCGGGTGCAGGCCGAGGTCATCGGCTTCCGCGCCGAGCGCGCGCTCGTCATGCCCTACGGCACCTTGGACGGCGTCGGGCTCGGCTGCCGCGCCGAGATCGCTCAGACCCAGCCGGTGGTCTATCCCGACGACGGCTGGCTCGGCCGCGTCGTCAACGCGCTCGGCGAGCCGATCGACGACAACGGCCCGTTGCTCAACGGCGAGCACGGTTATCCGATCCGCAACCAGCCGCCGCCGGCGCACCGCCGCCAGCGCGTCGCCGGCAAGGTCGATCTTGGCGTGCGCGCGCTCAACACCTTCCTCACGGTGTGCCGCGGCCAGCGCCTGGGCATCTTCGCCGGCTCGGGCCTCGGCAAGTCGACCTTGCTGTCGATGATCGCGCGCTACACCTCGGCCGACGTCATCGTGATCGGCCTGGTCGGTGAGCGCGGCCGCGAGGTCCAGGAATTCCTGCAGGACGACCTCGGACCCGAGGGCCTCAAACGCGCGGTGGTCGTGGTCGCGACATCGGACCAGCCGCCGCTGCTGCGCCGCCAGTCGGCGCTCCTGACCCTGACGATCGCCGAGTATTTCCGCGACCAGGGCAAGAACGTCTTGTGCCTGATCGACTCGATCACGCGCTTCGCCATGGCGCAGCGCGAGATCGGCCTGTCGGCCGGCGAGCCGCCGGCGAGCAAAGGCTACACGCCGACCGTGTTCGCCGAGCTGCCCAAGCTGCTCGAGCGCGCCGGCCCCGGCGGTCCCGACCAGGGCAGCATCACGGGTCTGTTCACCGTGCTGGTCGAAGGCGACGACATGAACGAGCCGGTGGCCGACGCGTCGCGCGCCATCCTCGACGGCCACGTCGTGCTCGACCGAACGATCTTCGAGCGCGGCCGCTATCCTTCGGTCAACGTGCTGCGCTCGATCTCGCGCGCCATGCCCGGCTGCAACAACGACGACGAGAACCGTATCATCAACCGCGCGCGTCAACTCATTGCGGCCTACGAGGACATGGCCGAGATGATCCGGCTGGGCGCCTATCGCGCCGGCTCCGATGCGCGCACCGACGAGGCGATCCACTACTACCCGGCGCTCGAGGCGTTCCTCGCCCAAACCAAGGCCGAGTCGAGCACGCTCGAGGCCGGCTACGCCCAGCTCGCCGAGATCCTGAAGAACGGAGCGGGCGCGTGAAGGGCCTGCCGACGCTGATTCGCGTCCGCCAGTGGGAGCTCGAGGAGAAACGCCGCAAGCTCGCCGACCTTGAGGGCTTGGCGGCGTCGCTCGACGAGGCGATCTCGCGGCTCGACGACGAGGTCCGCATGGAGCAGAGCGTGGCGACCGCCAGCCATGAGGTCAGCTTCGCCTACGCGCCCTACGCCCAGGCCGCCATCGACCGCCGGCGCACGCTCACGGCCTCGCTCGAGGACGTCAGGCTGCAGATCGAGGCCGCCGCGCAGGAAGTCACGGTCGCGTACCAGGAGCTCAAGAAATACGAGGTCGCGCAGGACAATCGCCGCCGCCGCGCCCGCGTCGAGGCCAACCGCCGCGAGCAGATCGTGCTCGACGACATTGGCATCGAAGGCTTCCGCCGGACCACGCACTAACGAGACGACAGAAGACAGACGACGGAGAGCAGGGCGATCTGTCGTCTGTCCTCCGAGCCCCCCATGAATGCTGATGCCCAGCCCGCCTGGAACGTGGTCGAATGCCCGCTCCACCACGCCAGGTTCGATGTCACGACCGGCGGATGCGTCGCGCGGCCGGCGGAGCAAGATATCGCGACCTATGATGTTCGGGTCGCAGGGAGAGCGGTGTTCGTTCGGATCGCGCCGGCGTGAACATAGAGGAGCATGGAGCGATGCGCCTTCCTCAGGGCGGAGGCTGCCAATGCGGCGCCATCCGCTACGAAATCACCGGTCCGCCGACGGTTGTCTACGCCTGTCATTGCACCGAGTGCCAAAGGCAGTCGGGCGCCGCGTTCGCGATGGCGGCGGTCATACCGCAGGCGCATTTCCGAATCACGACAGGCGAGCCGAAGATGTTTGCGCGCCAGACCAGCCCCACCAAGACGATGGAATGCTGGTTCTGTCCGGACTGCGGCACCCGCCTCTATCATGTCCCGGGCGGCGCGGCCTATCCGAACCGCAACATCAAGCCCGGTACGCTCGACGACACGTCGTGGCTGGTGCCCACGATTCACTTCTGGACGCGCAGCGCGCAGACGTGGGTGCACATACCTGAAAGTGCTGCGCGCTACGAAACTCAACCCGAGACCTTGGGCTGGACCGCGCCCGGATCCCGGTGAGGTTTGCTGGCGACCCGAGAGGCCAAGGCCAAGGAGTTTAGGCGTCCAGCACCCGCATGACCGTTCCCGGTGGATGTCGGTACCAGCCCGGATCGCGATAGTCGCCAGGCGCCAATCCCTCGCGCACTTTCACGACGGTGAACATGCCGCCCATCTCCATCGGACCGAACGGCCCCTTGCCGCTCAGCATCGGCAGCGTGTTCGGCGGCAGCGGCATGCCGTCCATCTGGGACATTTCAGCCATGCCGCTCGATCCCATGGCCATGTATTGGGGGAGCAAGGCATTGACCCGCCGTTGCAGATCGCCACCCTGGGAGACGCCGATGAAATTCGGCAAGTCGTGAGCCATCGCATTCATCGCGTGATGCGCCTTGTGGCAGTGCAACGCCCAGTCGCCGGGACGGTCCGCGATCCATTCGACATCGACGGTAGATCCGACCGGGACGTTGACCGTGTTCATCGGCCACCGGCCACCTTCCGGGACTGTCCCACCGTCCGTTGCAGTTTGGAGCATATGGTGGCCGTGCAAATGAACCGGGTGGGACGTCATGCTCAGATTTGCGAGGCGGATCCGTACGCGGTCCCCCGCGCGAACCGCTAGAATGTCCGTGCCCGGGAAGGCGCGGCTATTGAAGGTCCATATGTTGAAGTCGAGCATGGTCGCGACGTTCGGCGTCGCCGTGCCCGGCTTGACGTCCCATGCGTGCAGCATGATCGCGAAATCGCGATCGACGGCGCGGGTTGCCGGGTTCCGTGGGTGGACGATGAAGAAGCCCATCAGCCCCATCGCCATCTGGACCATCTCATCCGCGTGCGGGTGATACATGTAGGTGGCAGGGTCCTCGAGGGTGAATTCGTAAACCCCGGTCTTTCCCACCGGAATGTGCAGCTGAGTCAGCCCGCCGACGCCGTCCATGCCATTGGGCAGGCGCATGCCATGCCAATGAATCGTCGTCCATTCCGGGACCTCGTTCTTGACCAGGATGCGGACGCGATCGCCTTCCACGGCTTCGATCGTCGGACCCGGGGTCATCCCGTTGTAGCCCCACGCGTTCACGACCATGCCCGGCGCGAACTCGCGCTTCACCGGCTGGGCGACGAGCCGAAACTCTTTGACGCCGTCCTTCATGATCCAAGGCAGCGAGCTGCCGTTGGGCGTCACGACGGGTCGAAACGCGCCATCCGCGGGCGGTCGCGGAACCCGCGTGTGCGCCGACGGCGCAGTCCCCGTGGTCAATTGCGGCGATCGGCGCTGCGGTTCTTGGTCGGCAGCGGCCGGGCCGTGGCCGGCATGGCCCTGCGCGCTGGCCTTGGCGATGCCGATTGCGGCGCCGGCGGCCGCCATGGTGCCGCTCAGCGACAGGAAGCTGCGTCGGCTCGTCATGGCTGGTCTCCGGGAATCAGGGCGAGTTTCGGATTGGCGGGTTCGATGGACGCGGTTGGTGTGATCGGGATTGGTCCGGCGAGCGCTCTCTCGAGGTCGGAGCGGGCGAGCCAATAGTCGTGCAGCGCTTCGATGTACTCACGCGCGGCGTTGATCTGGTCCTGTCGGCTGCGCAGCAGCTCGTAGACGCTGATCAGCATGCCGTTATAGAGCCGCTGATTCTCGGCCAAGATCTGCTGTTGGAGAGGGATCACCTTGGTGCGATAGAACGCCGCGGAATCATGCGTCGCGATCAGCCGGGCATAGGTTTCTCGGACCTCCGAGCGAACCTCGATCGCGAGCGCGGCAAACGTCCGATCGGTTCGGCGCCGCTGGGCTTCCAGTCCGGCGATTCGGCCTTGGCCCTGATCGAAGATCGGCAACGTCACGTTGACGCGCGGTCCGGTTAGCCACTTTTTGCTGTCCGGATCGCGCTCGACGTCGATCCCGAGCCCCAGGACCGACAGCAAGCGAAGCTGGCGCCCGATATCGAGGCTGTAGCTCGCGGTCTGGAGATCCTGGCGCGCGCCCGCCAGATCAAGCCGGTGCTGGATCGCGACCGTCTCCAATCCGTCGAGCTGCGGCTTCGCCGCGGGAATCTCGGGCAGGCGGTCCGGCAGATTCCAGGTGACCTGATCTCCGAACAGACCGAGCAGCCGGTTGAGGCGCTCCCGATCGGATGCCAACCGGGCTTCGGCGCGCGCGAGCTGGAAGACGGCTTGCGCGTATTGGGCCTGCTGGACCGACTGATCGCGGCGGCTCAGGTTTCCCGCACGCGTCTGGCGCTCGGAGAGCTCCGCGGCGGCTTCGCTCGCCGACGTCACTTGTCGGAGCAGCCCGGCCGCCTGCTGGTCGGCAAGCGCGGTGTAATAGGCGCGTCGGGTGGCGGCCGCCGTCTCGAGGATCCGCGCGCCAAGCTCGAGCTTCGCGCTTTCCAACGCGCTCGATGCCACCGTCCGCCGGGTCGGCAGCGTCACGAGACTGAAAATATTCTGGACCAGCGAAAAGGCCGGGCTGACGCTGCCGTTGCCGACGAGGATTTCAGCCGAGAACGACGGATTGGCAAGCAGGCTTGCCTGCACCAGATCCGCCCGTGCGATCCCCAGCGCCGCATAGTCGGCCTGCAGCCGACGGTTATTGATGAGCGCGATCTGAACCGCGGCCTCAGCCGTCAAGGGCCGCTCCAGCAGTGTCGCGACGGCGGCCGCAACCGCGTCGCTCGCGTCGCCGGGGTTCAGCTGCACTTGCAGATCGCCCAAGCGCTGGGCTGCCGTCGTTTGGACCTCCGACAGAGACTCATCCGCACCGATGGAGGCACAGCCGCTGACGAGGAGCAGGGATGCGGCAATCGCCAAATGCGGCCGTCTCATCGAGCCTTGGCGCCGGCGGGCGCCCCTCCGTCCTGCATACCCTGCACGCCGTCGTGGCTCATGGCGCCCATGGTGCTGCCGTGCATTGGGGGCGCGGCCTCAGGGCCGGGCGCCTCGAACTCGTCCGCGCTTTTGTACTTGGCGAGAGCATTCGGAAGATCGATCGAACCCGCGGCCGCACGGGGGCTCGCCGGATGATCGTCGGGGACGTTAGCGGTCACGTCGCCAATACAGGCGCCGAGGCTGATGCCAAGGGCGCCGAGCGCGCCGAAGACGACGAGCTTCATCTCGCCCTCCGTCAGTGCATGACGCGGAAATTGCCGGCCATTCCGCGTTCTGCATGACCCGGGAGGTCGCACGAGAACTCGACATCGGTGTTCTTGCCGAAATGCCAGACGATCTCTTTGGTCTGGCTCGGATCCACCGTGACGACGTTGGGATCGTCATGCCGCATGTTCGGCATCTGCTTCATCATCGCGCGGTGCTCCAGGTGCTCGGCGTGGCTGGCGATGCCAAACTCGTGGGGTTCGAGATCATCGTTCGTGATGACGAAGCGGACGGTCTCGCCGGCGCGAACCTGGATCGTCTTGACGTCGAAGTCATCCTTTCGGATGAGCACACGGACGGTGCGCTTGACATCGGCCGGACTGCCGGGCTGGCCGTCGGTGACGGTGGCGCCGTGAGCATGGCCACCGTGATCGTCAGGCCCGTGAGCGGCGGCGCGAAAGGCCTGCGCCGATGCCAGCACGAGGATGGCTGCGAACAATACGAAACGTGAAAGCATGGGACTCTCCTGGCCGCTAGGCGGCCGAACGCACCATCTTG
>JACQAI010000204.1 GCA_016195115.1 Pseudomonadota bacterium | reverse complement strand
CGATCGAGAGCCCGGACGCCACCGAGCAGAGCGGCCGGCTGCGCCGCTTCACCCAGGCGACCGAGCCGGCGCACCAGGTGCTGTGCTTCTACGACATCGACGATCCGCGCCAGCCGGCGCCGCCGCGGCGAGGCCACGTCCGCGACGGCCTGCTGTTCGCCCGGCAGCACGTCGACCGGCGACTGCTGATCCACTGCTACGCCGGGATCTCGCGCTCGACCGCGCTGGCCTACGCCATCCTGATCGACCGCCACGGCGGGGTCGGCGACGAGCGCCGGCTGCTCGAGCACCTGCTCGAGATCCGGCCCCAGGCCACCCCCAACCGGCTGATGGTCCGCCATGCCGATGCGCTGCTGCGACGCGGCGGCCGCATGATCGCGGCGGTCGATGGACATCCGGTGATCCAGGAAACCCGCCGGCGCAATTTCTCGCCACCGGCGGTGTGAGCCGGGGCATCGACGACCGCCGCGCGGCCTTGGTGGTATAGTGCGTTCGGTCGCTGTTAGGAGACTGTCGTGGCGATTGGCGGCGGACCCTCACCGCCCGGGTTGGGTGACCGTTCCCGGGGCTTTATCGAGCCCCTGACCGAGCGCGCGCTGGCCGACCTCAAGGGCCGACTAATCAGCCAGTTCGGCCAGCGGGTCGTTGCCGTCTATCTGTATGGCAGCCGCGCACGCGGCGACCATCAAATGGACAGCGACGTCGACGTCGCTGTGGCCTTCAGCGGTGATATCGAGAATTTGGTTGATTTGGACGACCAGCTCATCGATGTGGCCTATCCGGTCCAACTCGAGACCGGCCTCTACATGCAGCTCTGGGCGCTTGAGGCGGCGTCGCTGAGCGACCCTGCGAGCCACCGTCGCGCCGAGATTGCCGAAGCAGTGCTCCGAGACGGCATTCCTGTATGAGGTCTGTCCCGGCCCTAATGGACAAAGCGGATCGCAGCCTCAAGTCGGCGAGGTTATTGCTCCGGGAGGGCGATCCGGATGGCGCTGCAAATCGCCTGTACTACGCCCTGCGGAGCGCCGCCAGCGCCGCGCTCGTGCATTGCAAGGTCCCGGTTCCCAAGACCCACGGTGCGTTGATCGCCGCATTCGGTCAGCACGTCGTGTCACCCGGTCTGATATCGCCTGCCCAAGGACGCCTGCTCAATCGTCTCGAGCAGCGCCGGCTTATCGCAGACTACACCGCAGAGTCGCTAGAACCGGCGATGCTCGAAAAGCACGTCACAGAGGCCGAGGCGTTCATCGCGGCCATTCGGGCTGTGATTTCTGCCTGAGCAAGGCCTCTGCGCAGAATCTTTTTTGCCGCACCGGAATGCTGCAGCAGGCCCCCTCCCTGACCTCCCCCACGCATCGCGCGGGGGAGGGATTATTTCTCAGGAGGCCGGAGGCAACGCTACATCAGGAACACGCCCTTCCCAGAAGTTTGCTTGTCGAACAGCTGGTAGGCCTCGACCGCCTGGCCGAGCTTCCAGCGGTGGGTGAACAGCTTGTCGACCGGGATCTTGCGCTCGACCACGAAGGCGGCGCAGTCGGCCTGGCCGACCGTCGAGAAGGTCCACGACGCCAGGATGGTGAGCTGCTTGCGGATCATGTCCGGGCTGACGTCGATCGTGACGTCGCCGCCCTCGCCGACGAAGCACACCGTGCCCCAGGTGCGTGCGCTGCGCACCGCGGCGATGCGACCCGCCGCGTTGCCCGAGGTGTCGAGCGTCAAATCGGCGCCGCGGCCGCCGGTCAGGTCCTTGATCGCGCCGATCGGGTCGTTGGAGCCCGGGTCGACGGTCTCGTGGGCGCCGAACTCTTTGGCGCGATTGAGGCGCTCCGACCCGATGTCGAGCGCGATGACGCGCGCGCCCATCGCCGCGGCGAGCTGGGTCGCCGACAAGCCGACCGGACCCTGGCCGAACACCGCGATGGTGTCGCGGCCCGACAAATTGAGGCGGCGCAGCGCGCCGTAGGCGGTGCCGGTGCCGCACGAGATCGCCGCGCCGGCCGCGAACGACAGGTCGTCGTGGAGCGGCACCAGAGTGCTCGCCGGCACCTTCATGTAGGGCGCGTGGGCGCCGTGGCCGGTGGCGCCGTAGACCACGATGCCGCCGAGGCAGAGCTGCGACCAGCCGACCCGGCAGTGCTCGCAGGTACCGCAGCCGATGTAGTGATGGACCATGACGCGGGCGCCGACCTTGGCCTGGCTCGCGGGCACGCCGGCGCCGACCGCGGCGACGACGCCGCACGGTTCATGACCGCCGATGACGGGACCGCTGACCTTGCCGAGGCCCAACGACGCGGCGCCGCCGGTGGCGCGGTAGTACTTGAGATCGCTGCCGCACATGCCCGAGGCCTTGATCTCGAGCACGACCTCGCCGGGGCCGGGGGTCGGGTCGGGAAACTCCATGAAGTCGATCTTGCGGTCGCCGGCGAACACGACTGCGCGCATTGGCTGCCTCCCTGGTTTCGGGGTAGGGGTCCCCTGGGGGTCAGTCTGGCCGGCGGCGGCCCCCAGGGCAACCGCCGCGCCGACTTCGGACCTCACTCTAGCTGCGGGCAAAAGCGCCCTATTTTTCAGGACTTTGGCAGCCATCGTTGGATGCGGACGCGGGCCCGCCGGCGGACGGCATTGGCAGGACGGCGGGCTTCACGTATTTTTAAGCCCATGAGAGTGGAATTCGCCTGATGCCCCGTCTCCGCCTCCTTCTCGCTGCCTTGGCAGCCCTGCTCCTGGTGTCGACTGGCACGGCGCATGCTCAGCGTGAGTCGGACGAGCGCCGGCTGCGCGATCAGCTGGCCGACCGCGACGAGTACCGCACCAAGCTGCTGCTCGAGGTGCAGCGCCGCGAGACGCTGCTGACGCGCCAGCAGGACGCGCTGGAGAAGCAGGAGAAGCGGCTCCAGGAGATGTATGCCAAGCTGCAGAAGCCGATCACCGACGAGGACGAGGACGCCGACACGCCGCAGGCCCAGCCGCAGCCGGCGGCCGTCCGCGGCGCCCGCAAGGTGCCGCCCGATACGCCCCAGTCCAAGCGCGCCAAGGATTACGATACCCAGGTCTACAAGACCAATCTGGCGCGCTACAACGTCGCCCACACGCGCCAGGAGATCGCCGACCTGCGCACGCTGCTGGCGCGCAATCCCTGAGCACCACCACCCCACCGTCCTGATCCGCACTCGCGACGCGCGCGTCGGTCAGGAACGGCGCCGGCCATGGTCGCGTTGATGACAGGGGCTTTCGGAGAATGCGCGATGGCGCGTGCGCGCTTTGGCGTATGTCTGGCCGTCGCCTGGCTCGTCGCCGTTGCCGCGGCGGCCGCCGAGCCCGCGCGGCGCGCGCCGCCGGCGCCGAGCTTCGCTGATCTGGTCGACCGGCTGCTGCCCACGGTGGTCAACGTCGCGACGGTGCATGAGGGCGAGCCGTCGCCGCAGCGCGAGCTCAACCTGCCGCCCGGGCTGCCCCTCGATGAGCTGTTCCGCGACTTGCTGGAGCGCCAGCGCCGCGGCCGCCCGGCGCCGGAGTCGCCGGCGCGCCGCGAGGTCGTCTCGCTCGGCTCGGGCTTCATCATCGACCCGGACGGCTGGATCGTGACCAACGACCACGTCGTCGCCGAGGCGAGCCGCATCCGCGTCACCCTGCACGACGGCCGCACCTTGGGCGGCCGCGTGGTCGGCCGCGACGCGCGCATGGACCTCGCGCTGATCAAGGTCGAGCCGCACAAGAAGCTGCGCGCGGTCGCGTGGGGGCGCTCCGACGACGTGCGCATCGGCGATTGGGTGCTGACGATTGGCAACCCCTTCGGCCTGGTGAACAGCGTCGCCGCCGG
>JACQAI010000203.1 GCA_016195115.1 Pseudomonadota bacterium | reverse complement strand
GGCTGAGCGTGGTGTCGGGGCCGGTGTAGCGCAGCCACAGCGCCATCAGGGCGCCGGCGAGCGCCGCCATGGCCGCGGCGATGCAGTTGGCGGTGGTGCGGTAGACCACGGTGCGGTAGCCCAGCGCCTCGGCGCGGAACGGGTTCTCGCGGATCGCCTGGAGCACGCGCCCGAACGGCGAGTTGACGATGCGGAGCAGCACCAGGAACAGGACCAGGCTGACGGTGAACACCAGGTAGTAGCTGACCAGCCGGCCGGTCAGCTCGACGCCCAGAAAACTGCCGGCGATCAGCCGGGTGCCCGGGCGCAGCAGCTCGGGCACGGCGTAGCTGCGGCCGTCCTCGCCGCCGGTCAGGCCGGACAGCTGCGAGGCCAGGATCGCGAACGCGCTCGCAATCGCCAGCGTCACCATGGCGAAGAAGATCGCCTTGACCCGCAGGCTGAACAGCCCGATCGCGAAGGCCAGGCCGATCGCCGCGACGAGCGCGGCCGCGACCCCCAGCCCGACATTGATCCAGGTCGGCCCGAAGCCGTGGAGCATCAAGCCGACGCCGTAGCCGCCGATGCCGTAGAACATCGTGTGCGCGAACGACACGATGCCGGTGTAGCCGAGCAGGAGGTCATACGAGGCGACCAGGAGGACGAACACGCAGACCTTGGTCGCGACGTTGAGCGCGCGCGTGCCGGGGAACAGGAACGGCGCCAGCGCCAGGCCGATCAGGATCGCGAGCAGCGCCACCGCGAGCCAGCGCGAGCGCGGCGGATCGTGGGAGAGCAGCGCGTCGAGCATCGCCTCAGCCCTTGCCGACTGGATAGAGGCCCTGCGGCCGCCACATCAGGATCGCGACCATCAGGAGGATGTTCGAGCCGAGCGCCAGCTTGGGCGCCAGGAACCCGGTGTAGTTGGCGAGCAGCGCCACCAGCACCGAGCCCAGGAAACAGCCGCCGACCGAGCCCAGGCCGCCGACGATCACGACGATGAAGACCAGGATCATGACCTCGAGGCCCATGCCGGCGGTCACCGATTCGCGATAGAGCGCCCACATCACGCCGCCCAACCCGGCGAGCGCCGAGCCGGCGGCGAACACCGCGACGAACAGCCGGCGCACGCGGTAGCCGAGCGCCTCGACCATCTCGCCGTTCTCGACCCCGGCGCGGATCAGCAGGCCGAGCTTGGTGCGGTTGAGGATCGCGAGCATGGCGACGAATACGGCCAGGCCGACGATCACGGCGATCAGCCGGTACTTCTCGATCGCGGCGTCGCCCAGTACGATCGAGCCGCGCAGCGCCGCGGGCAGCGGCAGCGCGATCTGGTTGGGCCCCCACAGCGCCGCCAGCAGCTGCTCGGCGACGATCAAGCCGCCCATGGTGACCAGGATCTGCTTCAGGTGCTGGCCGTAGACCGGCCGCACGACGACGCGCTCGAACACCAGGCCGAGCGCGCCGGTCGCCGCCATGGCGGCGAGCAGCGCCGGCACCAGGGCGGCCAGGTTCCAGCCCAGCGCATCGGCCTGGGTCCAGCCGGCGAGCGGCAGCAGCACCAGGGTCGCGACGTAGGCGCCGATCGAGATGAACGCGCCGTGGCCGAAATTGAGCACGTCCATCAGGCCGAAGATCAGGGTCAGGCCGGACGCCATGATGAAGATCATCATGCCCATCGCCAGCCCGGCCGCGGTCAGGGTGACCCAGGCGCTCGGGCTGCCGATCAGCGGCAGCGCCAGCAGCATCAAGAGCACCGGCAGCGCGGCCGGCAGCAAATCGCCCATGCGATCGAGCGAGACGCGCATCAGACCACTGCCGCGATGATCGGAGCGACGCACGCTGCGCCAACCAAGACAACCGTCATCCTCGCGCGAGGCGCGAGGATCCACGCCTTGGGAGCTGCTGCGCAGCAGGAGGACGATGCGGACTGCCCGGCGGCGTCTGTCACGCGCCTCAGGCGTGGATGCTCACGCCTAGCGCGAGCATGACGATTTGGGGTGAGGTGGCGGCGGAGATCGGCGACCGAATTCCAGGAGAGTGACATCATTGATGGCTCGCCAGGCTGAGGCCGAGCAGGCGCTGCTGCAGCGCCTCGTCGTCGGCGAGCGCGGCCATCGCGCCGGCGTGGACGATGCGGCCGTCGTCCATCACCGCGACGGTGTCGCCGAGCGCGCGCGCGACGCGGAAATTCTGCTCGACCAGCAGAACGGTGGTGCGGACGCGCTTCAGCTCCTGGAACGCCTCGATCAGCATGTCGATGATCGCCGGCGCCAAGCCCTTGGTCGGCTCGTCGACCAGAAGAAGCCGCCGCGGTTCAATCAGCGCGCGCGCGATCGAGAGCATCTGCTTCTGGCCACCCGACAGCGCGCCGGCGGGCAGCAGCCAGAAGCGCTCAAGCGCCGGGAACAGCCGGAAGATCCAGGCCAGGCGCGCATCGTTCAGCGCGCGGTCTCGCGCGGCCAGCACCATGTTCTCCTTGACGGTCAGGCTGGCGAACACGCCCATCGACTCGGGCACGTAGGCGATGCCGAGCCGGGCGACGTCGGGGGTCGCCAGCGCCGCGATGTCGCGGCCGTCGAAGCGCACGTGGCCGGCCGAGGCGCGCCACAGCCCCATGATCGTGCGCAAGGTCGTGGTCTTGCCGGCGCCGTTGCGGCCGAGCAGCATGGTGAGGCCACCCGCCGGCACCGCGATGTCGGCGCCTTGGACGATGTGATAGCGCCCGATGTGGGTGTGCACCCCGGCGAGCTCGAGCAGCGCCTCAGCCACGACCGGCACTCACGCCGAGATAGGCCTCCTGGACGACCGGCAGGGCGATCACCTCGGCCGGCGGCCCCTCGGCGACCAGCGCACCGTTGTGCAGCACGACCAGGCGGTCGGCCAGCGAGCGCACCACGTCCATCTTGTGCTCGACCAGCAGGATGGTCTTGTCGGCCTCGGCCTTGAGCTCGCGGATCAGATCGAGGATCACGGGCACCTCGTCGACGCTCATGCCGGCGGTCGGCTCGTCGAACATGAAGATCGCCGGCTCGAGCGCGATCAGCATCGCGACCTCCAGCTTGCGCTGGTCGCCGTGGGGCAACGCCGCGGCGCTGGCGCCGGCGCGGTGGCCGAGCGCGACGCGCGCGAGGATGCGCTCGGCCTTGTCCGTGAGGTCGCGCCGCCGCGGCCACGGCGTCAGGAGATCGAACCACACGCCGGCCGCCGCCTGCACCGCCAGGCGCACGTTCTCGATCACGCTCAGGTTGGGGAACAGGTTGGTGAGCTGGAAGGCGCGGCCGATGCCGCGACGCGCGCGGGCCGGCGCCGGCCAGCGCGTGACGTCGCGCCCGTCCAGCACGACCGCGCCGGCGCTGGCGCGCAGCTGCCCCGAGATCAGGTTGAAGTAGGTCGTCTTGCCGGCGCCGTTCGGCCCGACGATGGCGGTCAAGGTGCCGGGCGCGAAGCGGCAGCTCACCCGGTCGACCGCGACGTGACCGCCGAACCGGATGGTCAGGTCGCGGGTCTCGAGCACGGCTGCGCCGTCAGCGCTTGTTGGTGATCGGGACCTCCATGTCCTCGATCTTGAGCTCGCGCACCAACTCGGGGATCGCCCACGCCACGGCGGGGTCGGTCCGCACCTTAAAGTGATACATGCTCTGCAGCGCTTGATGGTCCTCCTTGCGGAAGGTCATCTTGCCCTTGGGCGTCTCGAAGCTGAGCCCCTCCATCGCGGCGATCAGCTTTTCGCTATCCGTGCCGCCGGCTTGCTTGATCGCCGCGACCGCCGCCATGGCGGCCGCCATGCCGCCGGCGGTGAAGAAATCGGGCGGCGCGTTGAAGCGCTTCTGGTGCTCGCCCACCAGCCAGGCGTTCACTGGGTTCTTGGGGATCTCATAGTAGTAGTAGGTCGCGCCCTCCATGCCGGGCAGCGCCTTGTAGGCCGCCATGGCGGGCAGGATGTTGCCGCCGATCGCCAGCGTGATGCCGTAGCGGCCGGGATTGAGGTCGAGCAGCTTGGTCATCGGCTGGGTCGCACCGGCCCAGATCACCCAGATGACCTTGTTGCCCGGCTTGTCCTTGAGGGCATCGAACAGCCGCTGCGCCGACGCCGTGAAGTCGGTGGTGTTCTGCGGCGCGTATTCCTCGAAGGCCAGGCTGGCACCGGTCTTGGCCAGCGCCGCCTTGAACGCCGCGACGCCGTCGCGGCCGAAGGCGTAGTCCTGCGCCAGGGTCGCGACCTGCGCGCCGGGCTTGCCGATCGCCACCGCGTTGGAGATCGCGTCCTGCGAGGAGTTGCGCGCGGTGCGGAAGATGTAGCGGTTCCATTTCTCGCCGGTGATCTGGTCGGCGACCGCCGGCTCGACGATCAAGACCTTCTTGTACTCTTCGGCGACCGGCAGCATGGCGAGCGCGGCGGCCGATGACGTCGTGCCGATCGCCAGGTCGACCTTGTCGTCGCCGTAGGCCTCGGCGAGCAGCGACTTGGCGACGTCGGGCTTGGCCTGATCGTCCTTGGTCAGCAGCACGATCTTGTTGCCGTTGATCGTCATGGCGCCGCCGGTCGCGTATTCGAGGCCGAGCCGCAAGCCGGTCTCGGTCTGCTTGGCGTAGGCCTCGAGCGCGCCGGTCTTGCCGTAGATCAGCGCGATCTTGATATCCGCGCCCAGGACAGGGGTGCTGATCGCGGCGGCCGCGAGGCCGGCGGCGATGGCGAAGCGTCTCATGGTCGTCTCTCCCGAGAAATCGTCCCACTGTCTAGCAGCTTTCGCACGGCGGTCGAAGATGCCTGCGGCGCACGCTATGATGGCGTTCGGCGCATGACGCCAAAAAACAAACGGAGGGGCACAGCATGACCGTCGATCTCACGATGCTGGTCTGGAGCGCGATCCTCTGCATCGCGCTGTTTCTGCCGTACGTGCTGTGCCGAATCGGGGTGTGGGGTCTGGTCGAGACGGTCGGCTACCCGACCAACCCGCCGGCGTTGCCGGCGTGGGCGGGACGCGCGCACCGTGCCCACCTCAACCTGGTCGAGAACCTGGTGCCGTTCGCGGCGCTGGTGCTGGTCGCCCATGTCGCCGGCGCGGCCAACGCCACGACCGCGCTCGGCGCGACGATCTTCTTCTGGGCCCGGCTGGTCCAGGCGGTGGTTCACATCCTGGGCGTGCCCTGGCTCCGCACCCTGGCGTTCTTCGTCAGCCTCGCGGGCGAGGTCATCATCCTCACCCAGATCCTGGCGAAGTAGCTTTCCGCCGGGCGCGCGAACCGGCTCAGGCGCGCTCGATCAGGGCGTCGACCGCGACCGCGCCGTCGGGGGTGCCGACGATCACGGGGTTGACGTCGATCGAGGCGATGCGGCCGGCCGACGCGACCATGACCTGGCCGAGCGCCATCGCCATCGCGCACAGCGGCGCCAGATCGAGCGCCGGCTCGCCGCGCACGCCGTCGAGGATCGGCGCGATGCGGAGCCGCCTGAGGGCGGCCAGCACGTCGTCGGGCGCGAACGGCGGCAACAGCAGCGCGACGTCGCCGAGCGCCTCGATGTATTTGCCGCCGTCGCCGACCAGCACGATCGGGCCGAATGTCGGATCGACGCGGGCGCCCAGCGCGAGCTCGCGCCGGCCCTTGACCATGGCGGCGACGATGACGCCGTCGCGCGCGACCTTGAGCGCGGCCATACGCGCCCACTGCTCGTCGAACACCGCGCCGGCCTCGGCCTCGGTCGCGATGCCGAGCCGGACCAGGCCGGCCTCCGACTTGTGCGGCACCTCGGCCGAGCAGCCCTTGATCACCACCGGGCCGCCGCCGACCGCGCGGAACGCCGCGATCGCCTCGTCGCGGCTCTTGCACAGGCGCTGCGGCACGATCTTGATGCCTTCGGCGCCGAGCAGCTGGACGCTGTCCCATTCACTCAGGAACCTGGCGCTGCCGGCGGGCAAGGTCAGCGGCACGCGCTTGGGCCATTCCCACGGCTCGCGGCGCTCGACGTCGTAGCCCTCGCCGGCGACCGGCAGGCTGACGAGCAGCGCGTCGACCGCGGGGTCCTTGGCGAGGATCGGCAGCACGCTGCCGAATAGACTGCTGTCGGTCAGCAACGCGGCGGTGACGTCGATCGGATTGGCGCTGCTCGCGAACGCCGGCAGCTTGGCGGCCAGGTCGCGCCGGGTCTGGTCGGTGAATTGGGCGAACGGCATGTCAAGGCCGTGGGCGATGTCGGCGGTCATCACGCACGAGGCGCCCGAATTGCTGATCATGACCAGGTTGCGCCCGCTCGGCCGCCAGCCGGTGAGATAGAGCTCGGCGGCGTTGACCAGGCCGTGCACGTCGTCGGCGCGCCAGATGCCGTGCTGGCGCAGGAAGGCGTCGACCACGCGATCCTCGTTGGCGAGCGCGCCGGTGTGCGAGCTGGCGACCGCCTGGGCGCGCGGCGAGCGCGCGGATTTCAGGGCAACGATCGGTAGATCGCGCTCGCGCGCGATCTTTGCCGCGGCGGCGAGCCGTTCGGGATTGGCGATCGCCTCGAGATAGAGGAGCAGCAGCTTGACCTCGGGGTCGTGGGCGGCGATCGCATAGGCGAAGTCGGCGACCGACAGGTCGGCCTCGTTGCCGGTGGCGTGGCAGTGGCGGATACCGACGCCGCGCGACATCAGGAGGCCATAGGGCACCACGCTCATGGCACCCGACTGGCTGACGATCGCGACCGGTCCGAGCTTGGGCGGCATCTCGACGAACATGGTCGAGAAATTGGGCACCGCGCCGGTGCCGAAATTGGCCAGCCCCATGGTGTTGGGCCCGACCAGCCGCATGCCGGCAGCGTGCGCGGTCGCGACCATGGCCTTCTGCTTGGCGAGGCCATCGGCGTTGACCTCGCCGAAGCCCGAGGTCATCACGACGGTCAGCTTGACGCCGCGCGCCGCGCATTCCTCGACCGCGGTGACCGCGGCGTCGCCCGGCACCGCGACCACCGCCATGTCGGGCGCCTCGGGCAGCGCCGCTATCGAGGCGAAGCTCTTGTGGCCCTGGACCTCGGGCGCGTTCGGATTGATGGGATAGATGGTGCCCCGGTAGCCGAAGCGCCCCATGAAGGCGATCGGCCGGCCGCCGATCTTGTTGGGGTTGGTCGAGGCGCCGATCACCGCGACCGAGCGCGGTGCCAGAGCGGCCTGGAGGTCGGTGGCCGGTCGCGTCGTCGTCATGCTACCCCAGCAAATGCAGGTGAAATGCAGGCCCGCATGAACCCCTCCCCCGTCGCGTCGCGATGGGGGAGGGTAGGGAGGGGGCCGCGCCCTCTCGACCAACGCCGACGCGCGACATCAAGCATCGTGGCCCCCTCCCTACCCTCCCCCATGCTCCGCACGGGGGAGGAATTACACGCGGTGCTGGCGCGGAACCGCGCCATGCATTCCATGCACCTTACCGACTTTGCCGCAGACGCAAAACCGCGCTGGCGAGTTGGTCCCTATTCAGCCGGCGCATGGCACCGGCAGGTCGGGTCCCGTCAGTCTTGAGCTTTGCTCCCCAGCACGCGCTCATAATCCTGGCCGCCGTAAAAGACTCGAACGATCACGACGGCAGTTTTCCGGACTTGGAAGACGATGGTTGCGCGGCGCTCGAAGCCCAGCGTCCGCAGACCCCGACGGATGTCGTCACGCCGCGTGCCGCGTTTGGGAAAGGTTTCGAGCGCCATGCAGGCAGCCTCGATGCGGTCGACATAGGCGCCGGCGACGGCGTGGCCTGCCTCCTTGGCGATATGGTCGTAGAGCCCGATCAGGTCTGTTTCGGCAAGTGGACGAAATCTGACCTCAAACCTCTTCATGTCGCCGCGCCTTCGAGCGCCGGGCATGATGCGCACGAAGTCGCTTGAAAACCTGGCTGGCCGGCACGTCCGGCCGCGGGTCGGCGAAGGCCTCGTCGACGCGCTGCCGCAGCCAGTCGCCCACCGCGGCCTCCTCGCGATCGAGCGCGCGCACGGCCGCACGCATCACCTCGCTGGCCGAGGCGTAGGCGCCGGATTTCACCCGCGCCTCGACGCGCTTGTGAAGATCACCCAGCGTCACGGTTATGGGGCGGCTGGTTCGGGGCATCGGACGTTTCGCTAATATGACACTGTCATACTCGGCCTCACCGGCGACACCATCAAGATGCCGCCGTTGCTGGCTGAAGCGTTGGCGCGCGCGCTACCCCAGGCGGTTGATGCCGTCGTAGGCGGCGGTCTTGTAGGCCTCGGCGAGGGTCGGATAGTTGAACACGGTGTTGAGGAAGTAGTCGATCGTGCCGCCGTAGGCGAGCACCGCCTGGCCGATGTGGACGAGCTCGCTGGCGCCCTCGCCGATGATGTGGACGCCGAGCAGGTGGCGCGTCTCGGCGTGGAACAGCAGCTTGAGGAAGCCGGTGGTGTCGCCGAGGATCTGGCCACGCGCAATCTCGCGGTAGTAGGCCTTGCCGACCTCGTAGGGCACGCCGGCCTTGGTCAGCTCCTCCTCGTTGCGTCCGACGGTCGAGATCTCCGGGATCGTGTAGATGCCGTAGGGGAACAGCTCGGGCATCGACTCGGCCTTCTCGCCGAAGGCGTGGGACGCGGCGATGCGGCCCTGCTCCATCGAGGTCGAGGCCAGGCTCGGGAAGCCGATGACGTCGCCGACCGCGTAGATGTGCGGCTGCGAGGTCTGGTAGTTGCCGTCGACCGTGATGCGGCCGCGCGAGTCGCACGCCACCCCGGCGGCCTCGAGCCCGAGGCCTTCGGTGGCGCCCTGGCGGCCGACCGCGTAGAGCGCCTTGTCGACGTAGATGCGCTTGCCGCTGTCGAGCATGATGCGCACCGGCCCGTGGCGCAGCGAGTGGTCGATCTGGACTTCCTTGACCGCCTCGCCGAGCCGCATGGTCACGCGGTTCTGCTGCATCTGGTAGACCAGCGAATGGATGACCTCGCCGTCGACGAACGGCAAAAGGTGATCTCTGGCATCGATGAGCGTGACGCGCACGCCGAGCGCCGCGAACATGGTGGCGTACTCGCAGCCGATGACGCCGCCGCCGATCACCGCCAGCCGCCGCGGCATCTGCTTGAGCTGCAGCATATCGTCGCTGGTGAAGACGTTTTCGCCGTCGAACGGCATCTTGGGGTTGAGCGCCGAGCTGGTGCCGGTGGCGATCACGATGGCGTCGGCGGTGAGGTCGCGGCTGGCGCTGCCGTCGGCGTAGGTCAGCCGCACCGTGTGCGGGTCGATGAACGCCGCCGAGGCGGTGATCAGCACCACCTTGTTGCGCAGCAGCTGGTGGCGCACGACGTCGATCTCGTGGCGGATCACGCGGTCGACCCGGAACACCAGGTCGGACATCGAGATGCTCTGCTTGACCTGGTAGGAGTTGCCGTAGACGCCGCGCTCGCGGTAGCCCGAAAGGTGCAGGATGGTCTCGCGGAAGGTCTTGCTCGGGATCGTGCCGCTGGCGATGCACACCCCGCCGACGTCCTTCTTGCGCTCGATCACGGCGACCCGCTTGCCGAGCTTGGCGGCCTGGATCGCCGACCGGTGGCCGCCCGGGCCCGAGCCGATCACGATCATGTCGAATTGCCGGGCCGCCTCGGCCGCGGTCTGGCCCTGCCCCTCGGGCTTCAATTTGACGACGCGCCCTGTCACGACATGGCCCCCTTCCGCCGATATCCCGCCGTCGGGCCGACCCGCGACGGTTCCACCAACGGGCTGTTAACCCTGCTTAGGCTAAGATTCAAAGCATAATCGACAATTGGCGGCAGTTTAAGCACTCTGCCGCGCCTCGGGACCGCCGATTCGGTTGGAAAATCCGGGGCTAGTGCCTATAATTTTATCTAATCGTGCCCGCCTATAGGCCGGTACGATGTTTCGGCTCAGAGGCGATCGACACGGTGGACTGCTCGGCCTGCAGCTTCAGCAATCGTGAGGGCGTGCGCTACTGCACGCACTGCGGCACGCCGCTGTTCATGGTGTGCGTGAAATGCAGCACGCCGGCCCAGGAGGGCGATCAGTTCTGCGGCAGCTGCGGCTTCCGCCTGATCCATCTCGGCGCCGGCGCCCCACTGCCTGCCATGGCCTTGGCCCCGGCCGCGCCGACCAAACCCGCCGCCCCGGCCGCCCCGGTCAAGCTCGAGTCCGAGCGCAAGAACGTCACCGTGCTGTTCGCCGACATCGCCGGCTTCACGGCGATGAGCGAGAAGCTCGACCCCGAGGACGTCACCAACCTGATGAACGGCTGCCTCCGCATGCTGGCCGACGTCGTGGTGCGCTACGAGGGCTACGTCGACAAGTTCATCGGCGACTGCGTCATGGCGATCTTCGGCGCGCCGATCGCGCACGAGAACCATCCCGAGCTGGCGGTGCGCGCCGCGCTGGCGATGCACCGGGAGATGGAGGAGTACAACAAGAAGCTGCCGACCAAGATCGACAAGAAGCTGGCGCTGCACACCGGCATCAACACCGGCATGGTGATCGCCGGCGGCGTCGGCTCCGACACGAAGATGGAATACACCGTGATGGGCGACACGGTGAACCTGGCTTCCCGGCTGGAATCAATCGCCAAGGACGGTCAGATCTTCGTCTCGGGCTACACCTACAACCTGACCCGCCATCTGTTCGAGTTCATCCGCCACGATCCCATCAAGGTGAAGGGCAAGCAGGCGCCGGTCGCGGTCTACGAGGTCACCAAGGCCAAGAGCGTGACCGGCCAGGAGAAGACCGGCGACACCGCGCCGCCGCTGGTCGGACGCTCGAGCGAGATCGACACCCTGCAGAAATGCGCCCAGGCGCTGATGGCCGGCCACGGCCAGGCCGTGTTCCTGATCTCCGAGCCCGGCATCGGCAAGAGCCGCGTCCAGCTCGAGCTCAAGAACCGCTTCAAGCCGGGCGAGATCCAGGTCATCGAAGGCAGCTGCCGCTCGTTCAGCCGCTCGACCAGCTACGCGGTGTTCGCCGAGATCTTCAAGGCGCTGCTGACGATCGACGCCGACGATCTGCCCGAAGCGATCCGCGACAAGCTGGTCAAGAACCTGCCCCTGATGCTCAAGCTCGACCCCGAGGCGCTGATGCCCGAGGCGCGCGAGGCGATCGTGCATATCGGCAGCATCCTCGGCCTCAAGCTGGCCGAGGAGTTCGACGTGCCGGTCGACCAGATGGAGGCGCAGGAGGTCAAGGCCTCGATCTTCCGCTCGGTCGCCTGGTTCTACCGCCAGCTCGGCAAGCAGAAGCCCGTGATGCTGGTGCTCGAGAACCTGCACCACGCCGACACGACCTCGATCGAGCTGGTCGCCTATCTGTTCGATGCCTTGCGCCAGGATCCCATGATGCTGGTGCTGCTGATGCGGCCGGTGAAGGATCATCCGTCCGCCAAGCTGCCGCTGATCGCCAAGAAGGTGCTCGACGACCGCTCGACCCAGATCAGCTTCTCGCGGCTCAGCGATCCCGAATGCGACCAGCTGCTGCGCCACCTCCTCAAGGTCGCGGACGTGCCCGACGCGATCCTCGCGATGGTGCGCTCGCGCGCCGACGGCAACCCGCTCTATATCGAGGAGATCGCGCGCAGCCTGGTCGATGACGGCATCGTCGAGCGCACCGACGACGGCGGCCTGCGCCTGCTGCGCGACCTCGACCAGGTGTCGATCCCGGGTTCGATCCAGGGCCTCGTCATGGCGCGCATCGACAAGCTGCCGACCGCGCTCAAGGACGTGCTCCAGGTCGCGGCGGTGCTCGGGCCGACCTTCAAGCACGAGCTGCTCAAGCGCGTGGTGACCGGCGACGATCTCGAGGCGCGGCTCGGCCAGCTGATCGAGCTCGGCATCGTGTTCGAGTCGAAGAGCTTCCCCGAGATCGAATACAGCTTCCGCAACGTGCTGACCCAGGAAGCGATTCATTCGACCCTGCTGCTCAGCCGTCAGAAGGAGCTGCACAAGCAGATCGCGACCGAGATCGAGGGGCTCTATGCCAGCCGGCTCGACGACCACGTCGAGCTGCTGGCGCAGCATTATGTCGGCGCGGCCGAACCCGCAAAGGCCTATCAGTATCTCCTGAAGAGCGGCCTCAAGGCGAAAGCCGCCTACGCCAACCAGGACGCCGCACGCTACTTCTCGGATGCGCTCGAGCAGGCCGAGAAGATCCAGCCGCCGCCCGGCGATCTGGCCGACGTGCAGGTCGCGCTGTCCGAGGTCCAGGAGCTGCAGGGCGACATGGAGGCGGCGATCCAGAGCCTGCACAAGGCCGCCGGCCTGATCGCCGTCGAGGTGCGCAAGGCCGACGTGCTGCGCAACATCGGCCGCATCGAGGAGAAGCGCGGCTCGGCCAAGAAGGCCGCCGAGATCTACGTCGACGCCCTCAAGATCCTGGCCAACCACCCCGACGCGGTCGAGACCGGTATGGTCTACATGAACCAGAGCTGGGTCATGAACCGGATGCGCCAGTCCGATCAGGCGATCGAGACCGCGATGAAGGCGGTCAAGATCTTCGAGGCGCATGGCGCCACCGAAAAGATCGCCTTGGCCTACAACAACATCGGCGTGTTCTACGAGCACAAGGGCGACTTCGACAAGGCCTTCGAGTTCAACAAGAAGAGCCTCGACCTGTTCACCGCCCAGGGCGACAAGCGCCAGATGGGCAACCTGTTCCTGTCGCTCGGCTATCTCTACAACAAGAAGAAGGACCTGGACGTCGCGCTCGACTATTTCGAGCAGTCGTTCCAGACCATGGACCGCATCGGCAACCGCTTCGGCGCCGGCACCGCGCTGATGTCGAAAGGCCGCTGCTACGTCGATCTCGACAAGCTCGACGAGGCCGAACGCAGCCTGGCGCAGGCCCTGCGCATCCACCGCGAGCTCGATCTCAAGCGCAAGATGGTCGCCAACGAGCTGGCGCTCGGCAACGTGCTGATGCGCAAGGACGACCTCGCTGCCGCGCGCAAGCACGCCGAGAGCGCCTACGGGCTGGCGAGCCAGGAGAACTACGGCTCGGATCTCGCCCGGGCGTGCCGGCTCGAGGCCGACTTGGCGCAGCGCGAGGGCCAGGACCCGACGCCCAAGCTGCGCGAGGCGATCACCATCCTCGAAGGCATCGGCCGCACCGAGGAAGCCGCCCAGATCGCCAAGCAGCTCGCCCGCTTCGCCTCGGCCGCGAAGTAGCGCCCTTACGATCTCGCCCTAAGGTCCCGAAGGTAGACGTGCTCGACGCCATCGACGGCGTCGCTGTGCTCGCCGACTCGCTTGAAATCGAACGCGGCAATCAGGCGCTGCGAGGGCAGGTTGTCAGGCGAGACCGATGCGACGAAGCGGTCGACACCATGGGCCTCGTGGGCCCATTGCATCAGACTGGCGAGCGCCTCGCGTGCGTAACCCTGCCGCCGATAGGCTGCGAACACGACGTAGCCGAACTCGACTGCTTTGCGTGCGTACCGGTGCAGATAGTCCGGATCGGGCCGGCTGTGGAACCGAACATGGCCGATCATCCGTCTTGGGTCCTTGAGAACGATGGCTCGCGCAGACCACGACAGGTAGTCCGCATCGGCCGCGAGCTCCGCCAACGCGAAGCGCAGAACTGCCGGGTCGTGAAGCAAGTCCGGCGGGACCTCGGCGCCGAGACCATCTTCGAGTGCCGCCAAATCGCCTGATAGCGCCGCTTCCATCGCTTCCGGAGCGAGGAGCCGGAGCGTCAAACGCGTCGTCTCGATGTCGTGCCACGCGGAATGCTCAGTCGCGAACAACGCGGCCCTCGATCTCCAGGACGTCGATCTCGTCGTAAAGCTCGACGCGCGGGCCGTCGACGACGACCGACCAGCACCGCCGGCGCGGGGGCACGCTCAAGAGACTCTTGCGTACCGAGTGCAGGTTGGACTTGACCGCCGTGTCGCCCCATTCCGCGATCACGGCGCCATGATGGATCACCATCACGGCGGTGGCGCCGACCTTCTCCGAGAACGCACGCGCCTTCGCGAGCCCCTCGATTGACCAGCCCGCCGGGCCCGGATCGACGTGCGTCCACTCGGCGCCAGGGTGAATGTCGGCTGCTGCCGCGGCGTGGA
>JACQAI010000202.1 GCA_016195115.1 Pseudomonadota bacterium | reverse complement strand
GGCGGTGCGGCGTCTGCTCGCCGCCGCCGAGCTCGAGGGCGCCGATCTCGCGGGCAGCTCGGTCGGCGCCGCGTTCGCCGCCGAGATGGCGGCGATCTGGCCCGGCACGGTGAAGCGCCTCGCGCTGATCGCGCCGTTCGGGCTCTTTGACGCCCAGGATCCTCCTGCCGACCCGTGGGCGCAGCGCGGCGACGCGATCGCCGGGCTGATGTGTGCCGATCCCAGCGTGTGGAACGGGCTCAAGGAACCGCCGCCGGGCGCCAACTCGCCGGAATGGGCGATCGAGCAGACGCGCGCCGCCGAGGCCGCGGCGCGCGCCTTCTGGCCGTTGGGCAACACGCGCCTGGAAAAGCGCCTGCCCCTGATCGCGGCGCCGACCTTGCTGATCTGGGGCGCCGAGGACCGCATCATGCCGCGCAGCTACGCGGAGCGTTTTGCCAAGGCGATCCCGGGCAAGACCAAGATCGCCGTGATCGCCGGCGCCGGGCACCTGGCCGAGCTCGACCAGCCCGACGCCGTCGCCAAGGCGGTTCTGGAGTGGATGAGCTAGGGTTACTGCGCGGTTGCAACGACAACGCGAACGTCGGGAGGAAGCATCATGAAGAAGGTCAAGGTCTCGATGATGAACGCCATCCACGACCTGCCGCTGCTGGTGGCGCGCGATGCGGGCTTCTTCAAGGACGAGGGGCTCGACGTCGAGATCGTCAAGACGCCGGGCACCGCCCAGCGCGGCGCCGACCGCCAGGCGCTGCGCGACAACATCTTCGATCGCACCATGGAGGCGCTTTACGACCGCGGCGAATGCGACCAGTTTCGCATGTGCGAGTGGGGCGTCATGAAGCGCGCCGTCGAGGCGACCGCCGAAGCCGGCCACCGCCCGGCCAAGATCGTCGCGCTCGGCTCGGCGATGTCGTCGTTCGCGATCGTCGCCGATCGCAAGGCGCGCATCTACGAGCCCGAGCAGCTGAAGAACAAGCCGATCGCGGTCAGCATGTTCAACGGCTCGCATTTCACGACCTTGAAACTGCTCGAGGGCTTCCTCAAGCGCGAGCAGATCAAGACGGTCAACGCCGGCACCATGAAGGAGCGGCTCGACGCGCTGAGCAAGGGCGACGTTGCGGCGGTCAGCCTGATGGAGCCGTGGATCAGCATCGCGGAGAAGCAGGGTTTTCGCGTGCTGATGGAGTCGCATTCGACGCGCAGCGAGGCCGCCGGCGACGAGCTCGACGGCCCGACCCTGGCCGCGATGTTCCGCGCCGAGGCCCATGCCGCCGCGGCGATCGACCAGGACCCGGAGCGCTACGCCCACTATCTGATCAGCGAGGCCGGCGGGCTGCTCGACAAGGGCGACCTCAAGGTCGCGCGCCTCGTCAACGCGCCGCCCGAGCCCTACACCCGCGAGCGCTTCGACCACACCTACCAGTGGACATTGGACTGGGGCCTGGTCGCGGCCGGCGCGACTTTCGAGAACACGGTCGACAATCGCGCGTGGCAGTAGCGAGCGACGACCTCGTCGCGGCGGCCCGGAGGCTCGGTCCGGCAATCCGCGCGTGCCGCGACGACATCGAGCGCGAGCGGCGGCTGCCGGCGTCGCTGCTCGCGGCGATGCACGCGGCGCGCCTGTTCCGCATGTTCATCCCGGCGTCGCTGGGCGGCCTCGAGACCGATCCGATCACCTCGATGCGCGTCGTCGAGGAGATCGCGACCGCCGACGCCGCGGCGGCCTGGAACCTGATGATCGGCACGACCTACGGGCTGTGGGCGGCATTGCTACCGGCCGACGTGGCGCACGAGATCTACGATCCGCCCGATGCCGTCGTCGCCGGCGCGCTGCGCCCGACCGGGCAAGCGCGCGCGGTCGACGGCGGCTACGTGGTCGACGGAAGCTGGGCGTTCGCCAGCGGCATCCAGCACTGCGCGTGGTGGAATGCCGGCTGCATCGTGCACGATGGCGACGTGCCGCGGCGTAGCACGGACGGCGCGCCGGAGCACATCCTGGTGTTCTTTCCGGCGCGCGATGGCGCGGTGATCGACACCTGGTCGGTCGGCGGCCTGCGCGGCACCGGCAGCCACGACTACACGGTCGCAGACCTGTTCGTGCCGGCGGCACGGACCATTGTGTGGGGTGCGCCGCCGCGCGTGCCGGGCGCGCTCTACCGGATGCCGCGCCAGGCCCTGCTCGACAACGCGATGGCGGCGCTGCCGCTCGGCATCGCGCGTACCGCGATCGACACCGTGGTCGGCCTCGCGGGCGGCCGACGGCCTGCAGGCGCCGGGATGCCGCTCGCCCAGCGCACGACCATCCAGGCCGATGTCGCGCGCGCGGAGGCGCTCCTCCAATCGGCGCGCGCCTTTCTCTACGACTCCGCCGCGGCATCGTGGGACGCGGTGCAAGCCGGACAGGAGCTGCCGGTCAAGGAGCTCGCGATGCTGCGCCTCGCCCGCACCCACGCGGTGCAGGCCGCCGTGCAGGCGGTCGATCTGATGTACACGGACGCCGGCGGCGTCGCGATCTACACCAAGAGCCCGCTCGAGCGCTGCTTCCGCGACGTCCACACGATCACGCAGCATGTCTCGATGAACCCGGCCAACTACGAGGTCAGCGGCCGCATCCTGCTCGGCCTCGATCCCGATCGCCCGCTGTATCGGCTGTAGGTCTGGTAGCGAGGCGTGTCGTCGCCACCTCTCAAACCGTCATCCTCGCGCAGAGCACGATGCGTTCGAGTTGAACCGATCCCAAAACAAAACCGTCATCCCGGCGAAAGCCGGGATCCAGGGGCCACACGCTCGGACCGTTTCGCCCGTGACCCTTGTATGGGGGTTTTTT
>JACQAI010000229.1 GCA_016195115.1 Pseudomonadota bacterium | reverse complement strand
CGAGATAGTCGTTCGAGCACCACACCGTGACGGTGCGCGGACCGGTCGGGCCGTGGAAGGTCGCGCGCGGGAAGTTGCCGACCTGGCGCTCCAGGTCGGCGAACACCCGATAGCGGCCTTCGGCCTTCAGCGCGTCGATCGATCCGGCGAAGAAGCCTTCGTAGTCCATCGTCGCCTCAGGCAGCCGCCAGGCCGCGCGCGCGCGTCATGGCGTAGGTGTCGTCGAGCGCCTTGCCGAAGCGCGTCAGCATGATGTCGATCTCGGCCTCGGTGATGATCAGCGGCGGACAGAAGCCGATCGAGTCGGCCAGCCCCCGCAGGATCACGCCGTGCTCCTGGGCCTGTTTGGCCAAATACGCGCCGACGCCGAGCTTGGGGTCGAACGGCTGGCGCGTCTTCTTGTCGGCGACCAGCTCGACCGCGCCGATCAGGCCGACGCCGCGGACCTCGCCGACCAGCGGATGATCGGCGAAGCGGCGCAGCCCGGTCTGCATGCGGCCCATGACCTGCTTGACGTGGCCGAGGATGTCGCGCTCCTCGTAGATCTTGAGGGTCTCGATCGCAACCGCCGCGGCGACCGGATGGGCGCTGTAGGTGTAGCCGTGGCCGAACGTGCCGATCTTCTCCGACTCGGTCAGCAGCGCCTGGTAGATCTTCTCGGTCATCATCACGCCGGAGATCGGCAGATAGGCCGACGACAGCGCCTTGGCGACCACCATCATGTCGGGCTTGAGGCCGAAAGTCTCGGTGCCGAACATGTTGCCGGTGCGCCCGAAGCCGCAGATCACCTCGTCGGCGATGAACAGCATGTCGTACTTCTTGATGACCTTCTGGATCTTCTCGAAATAGGTCTTGGGTGGCACCAGCACGCCGCCGGCGCCCATCACGGGCTCGGCGATGAACGCCGCGACGGTGTCCGGGCCTTCCTTCTGGATCAGCTTGTCGAGATTGTCGGCCAGGCGCGTGGCGAACTGCTCCTCGGTCTCGCCGGCCTGCTGGAAGCGATAGTGATGCGGGCAGTCGGTGTGGATGATGTTGGCGATCGGCAGATCGAAATCGCGGTGGTTGTTGGGCAGGCCGGTCAGGCTGGCGGCAGCCACCGTGACGCCGTGATAGCCCTTGATGCGCGCGATGATCTTCTTCTTGTTCGGCCGGCCGAGCGCGTTGTTGTAGTACCACACCAGCTTGACGACGGTGTCGTTGGCCTCCGAGCCCGAGTTGGCGAAGAACACCTTCGACATCGGCACCGGCGCCAGCTTGAGGAGCTTCTCCGCCAGGTCGATCCCGACGTCGTGCGATTTGGCCGCGAAGATGTGGTAGTAGGGCAACTTCTTCATTTGCGCGTAGGCGGCCTCGGCGAGACGCGGCTCGGAGAAGCCGAGCGACGCGCACCACAGCCCGGCCAGACCCTCGAGATACTGCTTGCCGGTGTCGTCGTAGATGAACACGCCCTCGCCGCGGGTGATCACGGTCGGCCCCTCGGTCTCGTGGACCTTGAGGTTGGTGTAGGGGTGGATCATGTGGGCGATATCGCGGCTGGCGGCCGAGTTGCCGACAAACGCCATGGGGAACCTCCGGAATCCCGTTCGCGACGTAGAATCCGGTAGAGTCCAGGCCCGGCGCGAGCGACCAAGGGAGAGGGGCGTGGCGGCAGTAATCTTGGCCAACGCGACGATCGTCGAGGCCGCCGGGCGGCGCGACGGCATGCACCTGCGCATCGACGGCGAACGTATCGCCGAGATCGCCGACCGGCCGCTCAAGGGCGGCGACCTGCCGGTGATCGAGCTCGGCGGCAAGACCGTGATGCCCGGCCTGATCGATTGCCACGTCCACGTCATGGCGCTGTCGGCCGACATCGCGCGCCTCGAGCGCCTGCCGACGACCTACGTCGCGGCGCACGCGGCCAAGATCATGACCGGCATGCTGCGCCGGGGGTTCACGACCGTGCGCGACGCCGGCGGCGCCGACTGGGGCCTCAAGGAGGCCGCCCGGCTCGGCATCATCGACGGGCCGCGCCTGTTCATCGCCGGGCTGGCGCTCAGCCAGACCGGCGGCCATGGCGATTTCCGCGCGCCGACCGCCGAGGTCGATGCCTGCCCGTGCTGCACCCTGCGCGCCGGCCTGGCGCGCATCGCCGACGGCGTCACCGAGGTCCGGCGCGCCGCGCGCGACGAGCTGCGCAAGGGCGCCGATCAGATCAAGATCATGGCGTCCGGCGGCGTTGCCTCGCCGACCGATCCGATCGACAACACCCAGTACTCGCTCGAGGAGCTGACCGCGATCGTCGAGGAGGCGCAGGCGTGGAACACCTACGTGATGGCGCACGCCTACACGCCCAAGTCGATCATCCGCTCGGTGCAGTGCGGCGTGCGCACCATCGAGCACGGCAATCTGATCGATGACGAGGCGGCGCGTCTGGTCGCGCGCCACCAGGCCTTCGTCGTGCCGACCCTGGTGACCTACGAGGCGATCGGCAAGTTCGGCCGCCAGATCAACTTCCCCGAGGAGAGCCTGGCCAAGCTGAGCCGGGTCGCCGACGCCGGCTTGCGGAGCTTGGAGATCTGCAAGCGACACGGCGTGCGCATCGGCCACGGCAGCGACTTGCTCGGCGAGATGCACGTCCACCAGGGCCGCGAGTTCGAGCTCAAGGGCGAGGTCTTGTCGCCCACCGAGGTGCTCGCCGGCGCCACCACGGTCAATGCCGACATCCTCGGCCGCGCCGGCGAGCTCGGCGTCGTGGCGGAGGGCGCGCTCGCCGACCTGATCGTGCTCGACGGCGATCCGATGCGAAACCTCGGGTTGCTCGGGACCGACGGCCCGCATTTGCGCGCGGTCATGAAGGGCGGCGACTTCGCGGTCAATCGCCTGGGTTGACGCGTCACCGCCGGGCCGAAAGACTGTTTTCCTGCAATGCCGCGGGACAAGCGGCCATCTATCGGAGGCTGAGATGAGCAAGCGGGGCGGCCTGATCGGGCTGATCGTCGGAGCGTTGGTGGCGAGCGCCAGCGCCGTCGAGGCCAAGACGTTCCGGTACGCGACCTTCGCCGATCTGCGCACCATGGATCCGATGGGGCTGTTCGAGAC
>JACQAI010000228.1 GCA_016195115.1 Pseudomonadota bacterium | reverse complement strand
CGCGATGTGCGGGGTGGTGATCTCCGACCGGACGTCGTGCGAGATCGCCATGCCGCGGGCACGATACTGCGCCTCGAAGCGCGCCAGCTCCGCGGGGGAGACGGCCGGCGGACGGGTCAGGAAGCCCGATTGTGCCAGGTGCAGGCTGCCAGGCGGATGCACGCGCCAGGGGCCGGCGAGCTGATCCGCGTAAGCCAGGCGGATATAGCTGCCCTTGTGATCGGCAAAATACAGGTAATAGGCGCCCAGGCGGCCGTCGATCCAATCGGGCACCCGGATCGGCGATGGCCCCTGAATGTTCGCCCCGATGCTGGGATGCAGGTGCGGCCCGATGATTGGGCCATTGGCCATGCGGGCGACACGGATGTTCATGTGTCGGTTCCTCGTTCGCGGCTGTTCCAGGCCGCATGTTGGCGATCCGGTCTGCGCCCTAGTCGAGCTTGCGCGGCGTCGGGCCGTCGATCGGGATCTGCATCAGGTCCTCGGCGAAGAAGAGGTTGCCGCGGTAGATCTCGGACATCTCGCGGATCAGCCGCTCCTTGACGCCTGGCACGTCCATCTGCTCGGTGATGTGGCTGGCCACCAGGTTGCGGACGTTGGCGTCGCGCCCCAGCCGGGCAAGCTCGAGGTGGCCGGTGTTGCGCCGGGCGAACTCCTCGTGGAATTCGGTGCCGCTGATGTAATGGCACATATGGACGAGCACGTCGCAATCCTGCGCCAGCTCGTGCATCGGGCGGCAGGGACCGGCGTCGCCCGAGTAGACGAAGGAGCGGCCCTCGGCCTCGAAGCGGTAGCCGAAGCAGTCGAGGATCGGCTGGGCGTGGATGACGGAACGGGCCCGCACCGTGAACCCGTCGCCCGCGACGACGTCGCCGCTCGTCAGCTCGCGCACGACCGGGCGGGGTTTTTCGCGCGGCAAAGTGCCGCCGCGGGCGACGAACACGGCCTGGCTCATCGGCAGCTCGGTGCGCGCCGCGAGATCGGGGCCGAAGATGCCGTGCTCGCCGACGACCAGCTCGATCATGCGCGCGGTGTGCGGCGGGCCGAACACGTTGAGCTCGGGGATCCGGCCGGCACCCTGGTCCCACCGGGTCATCACCAGGCGGATGACGTCGAGGCAGTGGTCGTAGTGCAGGTGCGTGAAGAAAACGTCGGTGATCTCGGTCGGCTTCACGGCGGCCTCGAGCAGCCGGTTGTAGGCGCCCGGTCCGAAGTCGAACAGGATCTTGCGGGCGCCGGTCTCGACCAGATAGCCGGCGCTCGCGCGCTTCAAGGACGGCGTCGGCGTGCCGGTGCCGAGCAGCCTGACGCGCATCACGACACCTTGGGCCGGGCGGCGAGCGCGGCGCGGATCGTGCCCAGCGCCTCGTCGCGCTCGGCGCCGGCGAGCATCAGGCGCGGTCCGCGCACCCGCTCGTTGCCCATCCCGACCTCCTGCTGCACCAGCTTGATGAGCTGGACGAACTTCGGCACCACGTCCAGGCGCAGCAGCGGCAGGAACCAGCGATACAGCGCATCCGAACCTTCCGTGTCGCCCGCCGTCGCCAGGCGGAACAGCGCGGCGGTCTCGCGCGGCAGCGCGTTGACCAGGCCGGCGATCCAGCCGACCGCGCCGACGCGCACGGCTTCCACCACCATGTCGTCGAGCCCGGCGAAGGCGGCGAGGCGCGGACAGGCGGCGCGCACCGCGGTGACGCGCCGTGCGTCGCCGCTCGATTCCTTGACCGCCTCGAGGTTGGCATGGTCCGCGGCGAGCTCGGCGATCTGCGCCGGGAGGAAGTCGGTCTTGTAGGCGGGCGGGTTGTTGTAGAGCATGCAGCCGAGCTTGGTCGCCCCGATGATCGTCGCGACGTGCGCCTTCATCTCGCGCCAGTCGGTGCTGTAGACGTAGGGCGGCAGCACCAGCAGGCCGGCGCAGCCGGCGTCCTCGGCGGCCTTGGCCAGGCGCACGCCGTCACGCGTGCTCAGCGCCGCGATGCCGGCGACCAGGGGTGTTTTTCCGAGCGCGCGCGCGAGCGTCTTCAGGATCGCGACCTTCTCCTCAGGCTCGAGCGTGGCGGACTCGCCGAGCGAGCCGAGGGCGACGACGCCGTCGATGCCGTTCTCGATCTGCCAGGCGGCGTGGCGGGCGAGGGACGCGTGGTCGACCTGGTTGTCCTCGGTGAAGGGCGTGGTGATCGCCGAGATGACGCCGTGCCACTCCATCAGACTGTCCTCCTCCGTCGGCTCAGGGGTAGCGGTCGGGCATCACACCGGGATGCCCCAGCAGAACGGGTCGCGCTCGTCGAGCAGCAGCGTCGTCTCGGCAGTGACGAAGGCGGCGCCGGTGATCGCCGGGGCGACACTGCCGGCGGCGCGGTCGATCCAGCGATAGCTTGCCCGAAACGTGCTGCCGATGATGCTCTCTTGCACCCACGGCTCGCCCTCCGCAAGCGTCCCCTCGGCCGCGAGGCAGGCGAGCTTGGCGCTGGTGCCGGTGCCGCAGGGCGAGCGGTCCCAGGCCTTGCCCGGGCACAGCACGAAGCTGCGCGAGCGGGCGCCCGGCGTGACCGGCGGCCCGAACAACTCGACATGATCGATCTCGGGAAATCCCTGCGCGTTGACCGCCTGGCGCACGCGCCAGGCGATGTCGGTCAGAAGCTCGACGTCGGCGGCGGCGAGATCCTGGCCGTGTGCCTCGGTCAGGAAGAACCAGTTGCCGCCCCAGGCGACGTCGCCAGGGACGGTACCAATGCCCGGCACATCGATACCCACGCCGCGCCGGGTCCGCCGGCTCGGCACGTTCTCGACCGTGACCTCGCCGTTGTCGTGGAGGATCGCCGTGACCGTCCCGACCGGCGTCTCGATCCGGTGCTGCCCCGGCCCGATGCGCCCGAGATGCGCCAAGGTCGCGACCACCCCGATCGTGCCATGGCCGCACATGCCGAGCGTGCCGACGTTGTTGAAGAAGATCACCGCGGCGGCGGAGCCGGGCACCTCCGGCTCGACCAGCACGCCGCCGACCAGCACGTCGGAGCCGCGCGGCTCGTTGATGACCGCAGCCCGAAAACGATCGTGCTCGCGGGCCAGGCGTGCGCGCCGCTCGGCCAAGGGGCCGCGGCCGAGATCGGGCCAGCCCTCGATGACGAGCCGGGTCGGCTCGCCAGCGGTGTGCGAGTCGATGGCGGTGACGCGACGCGTCATTGCGGCTCGATCCGCAGCTCCTGCGCGACGCGCGTCCAGCGCTCGACCTCCGCGCGGATGAGCGCGCCGAACGCCTCCGGCGTGCTGTCGACGGGCTGCAGCGCCGCCTGGAGGAGCTTCTCGCGGACGTCTTGCATCGCCAGCGCCTTCACCGTCTCGGCATGGAGGCGCTGGACGATCTCGCGGGCGGTGCCGCGGGGCGCCAGCAGCCCCAGCCATTGCGTCGAGTCGATCGCCGGGAAACCCGCCTCGGCGACGGTCGGGATCTCGGGCAGCGTGGCGAAGCGCTCGACCGACGTGAAGGCGAGGATGCGGATGGTTCCCGCCTTGTGGTGCGGCAGCAGCGGCGTCGAGCCGAGCACCGCCACCTGGATTTGGCCGCCGACGAGGTCGAGGATCGCCTGGCCGCCGCCGCGATAGGGGACGCCGAGCAGGTCGATGCCGGCGAGCTGCTTGAACAGCTCGCCGGCGAGGTGCTGGGCGCTGCCGTAGCCGGGATGGGCGTAGGCGAGCTTTCCGGGATGCGCCTTGGCGTAAGCGACCAGCGCCGCCACGGTCTCGACCGGCAGCCCGCCATGGACGGCGAGCGCATTCGGCT
>JACQAI010000227.1 GCA_016195115.1 Pseudomonadota bacterium | reverse complement strand
TCTCCAGCCGGTGCCGCCCAATCAGCTTGCGAGCTGTTTCCTGCATAGCGACCAGGCGGAGCCTCAATGACCGCGCCGCCGCTCCTCGAGGTCCGCGGTTTGCGGAAGTTCTTCCCGATCACGAAGGGCTTCCTGCAGCGCACTGTCGGCCATGTCCGCGCTGTCGACGGCGTCGACTTCACCGTCAACGAGGGCGAGACGCTGGGCCTGGTCGGCGAGAGCGGCTGCGGCAAGACCACCACCTCGCGCTGCATCCTGCGCGCCATGGCGCCGACCGCCGGGCAGATTCTGTTCCGCACCCGCGACGGCGCCGTCGTCGACCTGGCGCCGATGTCGCGTCCCGAGCTGCGGCCGCTCCGGCCCGACATCCAGATGATGTTCCAGGACCCGTTCAACTCGCTCAACCCGCGCATGACCCTGTTCGACAATGTCGGCGAGCCGCTGCTGGTCAACGGCCTGCGCAACCGCCGCCAGCGCAGCGAGCGGGTCGCCGAGCTGTTGCGCCTGGTCGGGTTGCGGCCCGAGTTCATGCACCGCTTCCCGCACGCCTTCTCGGGCGGCCAGCGCCAGCGCATCGGCATCGCCCGCGCGCTGTCGACCAATCCCCGCCTGGTGGTCGCCGACGAGCCGGTGTCGGCGCTCGACGTCTCGGTGCAGGCCCAGGTCTTGAACCTGCTGCTGGAGCTGCAATCGCGCCTGCACCTGACGTTCCTGTTCGTCGCCCATGACCTGTCGGTGGTGCGTCACATCTCGGACCGCGTCGCCGTGATGTATGTCGGGCAACTGGTGGAGCTGGCCTCTACCGAGGCCATCTTCGAAAGACCGCGCCATCCCTACACCGCGGCGCTGATGCGCGCGGTGCCGGTGCCCGACCCGCGCGTCGCCAGCGGCGACGGCGCGCTCAAGGGCGAGGTGCCGAGCCCGGCGGCGCCGCCGTCGGGCTGCTACTTCCATCCGCGCTGTCCGTTTGCCGAAGCGCGCTGCCGCACCGAGACCCCGGCCCTGCGCGAAGTCGCCCCCGGCCACTTCGCGCGCTGCCACCTCGCCGACCAGCTGACCCTCGACGTCCCCGCCGTCGGCGCTGGCTGAGGACGCCCACTCGGATTACGCTGCCGCTCCTAACGGTTTCGCGCGTTTGATCCGCTCGCGTTGGCGGGGACTGTTCATGGCCTCCCACAGATCGCGGCGTCGCTGGACGTTCAGCCAGAAGTCAGGGCTGTTGCCGAACACGCGCGCCAGAATGAGGGCGGTCGCCGCCGTCACGTTCCTGTGGTCGTTGCACAGCTCGTTCACGTGCTTGCGTTGGACTCCCATCGCTTCGGCGAGCGCGACCTGCGTCAGCGCCATCGGCTGCATAAACTCCTCGACCAGGATCTCGCCGACCGTCGCCGGCTTGCGTTTGGTCATCAGCATTGCTCGCCTCACCTATAAGAGTGGTCGTCGAGATAGACGTCTTTCGCCTCGCCCCGGCGCCCGTCCCACCGGAAGACCAGCCGCCATTGCTGGTTGACCCGGATCGAATGGAAGCCTGCCAAATTGCCGCGCAGCTTCTCGAAATGGTTGCTCGGGGGCACCCGCAAATCCTGATCGGTCGTGGCGTCATCGATCATCTGGAGCTTACGAAAGAGGCGGCTTTCGAGATCTGGCGGAATATGCCGCGACTTCGCGTCCTCGACGAAGTAAGCGCGCAGCCACGGTTCCCGAAAGCTCACGATCATGCCGCAGGCCTCTGGTGAGTATGTGTACCACTCAATGGTACAGGTGACAAGTCTTGGCTCGTCAGCCAGCTGACGCGCGAGGTCCCCGGCGGTGGCGCGCCCCGCCTGAATAACCGCCGCCGCGCCCCCCAATAATCCCTCCCCCACCGAAGGTGGGGGAGGGTAGGGTGGGGGCCAATTCACCACAGAGGCACAGAGGACGCAGAGAGGACGTGCACGTTCTTCATCTCCTCTGTGCCTCTGTGGTGACTCCTTCCTGCTGCGAGATCGGCAAGTCCGCGGCAGCCCCCTCCCTACCCTCCCCCACGCCGGCGCGCGGGGGAGGGGTACTTGAGGCGCCATGAAGTTCGGCAATTTCCTGTTTCCCGAGAGCCGCGATCCGGCGCACGACGGCGCCGTGCTCGACGACACCTTGCGCGAGGCGGCGCTGTCGGACCAGCTCGGCCTCGATGCGATCTGGCTGTCCGAGCACCATTTCGACGGCAACTCGGTCTATGCCGACCCGCTGATGTTCGCGGCGGCGTTGGCGATGCTGACCAAGCGCGTCCAGCTCGGCTTCGCGGTCATCCAGACCTCGCTCTATCACCCCATGCATCTGGCCGAGCAGCTGTCGCTGCTCGATCACTTGAGCAAGGGCCGGCTGCTGGTCGGGTTGGGCCGCGGGACGTTCTTCAACATCTACGAGTACGAGGGCTTCGGGCTCGACCCCGACGAGGCGCAGGCGCGCTTCGAGGAGATCGAGACGATCCTGCTCAAGGCGTGGACGCAGGACGGCTTCGAGCATCGCGGCAAGTTCTGGGATCTGCGCGTCCACGGCCTCCGGCCGCGGCCCTACACCCGGCCGCATCCCGAGATCTACCGCAGCTCGTCGAGCGAGGAGTCGCTGCTGCGGCTCGGCCGACAGGGCCGCCTGATCCTGATCAACGCCACCAGCAACGAGATCACGCGCAAGCGGGTCGACATCTATCGCCGCGGCCTCCGCGAAGCCGGGATGAGCGAGGCGGCGATCGCCGCGCAGGTCGCCAAGATCTGGGTGTGGCGCACGATCTATGTCGGCGAATCCGACGCCGAGGCCGAGGCGGTCGGGCGCCCCGCCTTCGTCAAGATGATCGAGTTCCGTGGCGCGCTGCGCCAGGAGATCCGCCGCCAACGCGGCGTCATCCTGTCGCCCGACCGTGGCCCTGGGCTCGAGGGTTTCATCTGCGGCTCGCCGGCGACGGTCGCCGAAAATTTGGCCGAGCTTGCCGACGTCGGCATCGCCGGCGCGCTAATGCAGTTCCGCCTCGGCAGCGTGCCCTACGCGATGACCGCGGCGAGCCTGGAACGCTTCGCCGCCAAGGTCGTGCCCGAGCTCGGCTAACCGGCCGGGCTGGCCGGCGTCGGCGGCAGCACCGACACGGCGACCAGAAGCTGGGCGAAATCGATCACCCGGCCGGGCGCGAAGCCGAGGTTGATCAGCACTTCGCGCTGCATCCGGTCGGCCGCCAGCACCAGGAACTCGCTCCGGAAGCGCGGGTCCATCACGTCGGTCAGGAGCTCCAGGCGCTGGTCCGACCGGCGACGCTGGATCAGCGTGACGACCGAGTCCGGCGCGGCGAAGCCGAACATCGCGATGCCCTTGAGCTCGCTCAACAGATCGAGCGTGTCGAGCACGAGGTCGGCGGCGGCGAACATGCGCGCGAGCTCGCGGGTCGCCCGATCGAACGACAACGTCACGCTGACGCGCACCGCCGGCGCCAGGCTCTCGACGTCGGCGACCGCGAGCAGTTGGGCGAGCTCGGTCGCCGCGACGAAGTCGGCGGCGTGAAAGCTGCTGCGGAACGCCGCCGTCAGAAAATAGAGCCGGCGCTGCTCGAGGCCGCGCTCGAGGTCGGCCCGCTGTGCCGGCGTCGGCGCGCCCGTCGCCACAGCCCGGCGATAGAGAAACTCGAGACCGCGATGGTAGCGGTCCCACTGGGCGACGCTGTTGCCCATGCCGAGGGTCGTCCGCTCCTCGCCGGCCCAGTGCCGCGTGAACACGCGGGTGAACGGTCGGTTGGAGAACTTGACCGCGCCGGCCTCGAGCAGCCGGTCGAG
>JACQAI010000018.1 GCA_016195115.1 Pseudomonadota bacterium | reverse complement strand
CGCTCGCGGGGCTTCGCCCCGGCCGCGCCTCAGTTGATCGACTGACTCATCGGCCGGATCGTGATGCCGGCGCGCTCGAGGGTGTCGCGCACGGCCCGGGCCATGCCGACCGCCGCAGGGTTGTCGCCGTGGACGCAGATGGTGTCGATCTTGACCGGGATCTTGACGCCGTTGACGCTGCGGATCGCCTGCTCCTCGACCATTTGGAGTACCCGGCGGGCCGCCGGCTCGGCGTCGTGGAGCACCGCACCGGGCTGCTTGCGCGGCGTCAGCAGGCCGTTGTCCTGGTAGGTCCGGTCGGCATAGACCTCGCGCGCCACCCTGAGGTCGAGCGCGGCGCCGGCGCGCTCGAGCTCAGTGCCGGCGATCGCCACGAATATCAGGTCGCGGTCGACCAGCTTGACGCCGCGCGCGACCGCGCGGGCGAGCGCCGCGTCGGCCGACGCCATGTTGCCGAGCGCGCCGTGGGTCTTGACGTGGGTGACGCGGTGTCCGGCATGGATCGCGATCGCCTGCAACGCGCCGATCTGGTAGACGACCGCCTTCTCGATATCCTCCGGCGGCTCACCCTGGATGGTCCGCCGGCCGAAGCCCCACAGGTCGTGCAGGCTCGGATGGGCGCCGACGTCGACCCGGTTCTCGCGCGCCCGCGTCACCGTCTCGGACATGATCAACGGATCGCCGGCGTGGAAGCCGCAGGCGACGTTGGCCGAGCTGACGATCGCCAGCATGTCGGCATCGTGGCCGAGCGTGTAGACGCCGAAGCTCTCGCCCATGTCGCTGTTGAGGTCGACGAAGGTGGCCATTGGGGGTCTCCTGGGGGCGTGGGCTCGTGCCGCAGACTCTACCCCCCTCCCCTCCCTCCCCCTCAAGGGCCCCTAAAGGGGGGAGGGGGGTGTTGCCGCGACATGCCGCGGTCCCCTACGCTTCACGCGTGCTCAGAGCTTTCGGCATAGCGACCGTCGCGGCGGCGTGCGTGGCCGTCCCGGCCAGCGCCGAGACCCGCTGGGACATGCCGACCCCCTATGTCGACGGCAACTTCCGTACCCAGACGGTGCGCTGGTTCGCCGACGAGCTGCGCAAGGCGACCGGCGGCCGGCTCGAGATCACGGTCTACGACAACGCCTCGCTGTTCCCGATGCCCGAGATCAAGGGCGCGGTGCAGAGCGGTCAGGTCAACATCGGCGAGTTCCTGCTCACCGCCTACGGCCACGAGGATCCGATCTTCGAGGCCGACAGCATCCCGTTCCTGGCGTCGGGTCTGGACGAGGCGTGGCGGCTCTATCAGGTCCAGAAGCCGTACCTCGACAAGCGCCTGCAGGCGCAGCGGCTGCGCTTGCTCTATTCCGTGCCGGGTCCGGGGCAGGGTTTCTACACGCGCAACCCGATCGCGCGCCTGGGCGACTTCCGCGGCGTCAGGTTCCGCGCCGCCAACCCGACGACGCAGCGGCTCGCCCAGCTGTTGGGCGCCCAGCCGGTCTCGGTCCAGATCGTCGGAGTGCGCCAGGCCTTCGCCTCGGGCGAGGTCACCGCGATGCTGGCGTCGTCGTCGCTCGGCGTCGACACCGGCGCCTGGGATTACGCGCGCTATTTCTATCCGACCAACGCCATGCACCCGCGCGACGCCGTGATCGTCAACGAGCGCGCCTACCGCCGGCTGCCGTCCGACGTCCAGGCCGCGATGCTCGAGATCGCCCAGCGCGCCGAGGCGCGCGGCTGGGCGATGGCGCGGCAGAACGCGGTCGACACCAAGCGGGTGTTCGTCGAGCACGGCCTCAAGGTGATTGAGCCGTCGCCCGAGATGATGAGCGAGTTCCGGGCGGTCGGGCGGACCATGATCGCGGACTGGATCAAGCGCGCCGGCGCCGACGGCGAGGCCATCGCCAAGGCGCTGGAGCGCTAGTTTGGCTCGGCGCCAACTTGGGCTATCGTAGGGGTGACCGGCGCGGCGGCGATACGCGGAACGGCAGGAGGGAACGGGCAATGAGTGGTAACAGCGCTGAGGTGAAGTTCCTGGACGGCGTCAAAATCGTGGATTTCACCCAGTTCGAGGCGGGTCCGTCGGCCACCGAGGCGCTGGCCTGGCTGGGCGCCGAGGTGGTCAAGATCGAGAACCCGAAGGTCGGCGATCCCGGCCGCCGGATCATCCCGGGCAAGCCCGAGACCGACCCCTACTATTTCCACATGTTCAACGCCAACAAGAAGTCCCTGACGGTCGATCTCAAGTCGCCGAAGGGCTTGGCGCTGGTCAAGGACCTGCTCAAGAAGGCCGACGTCACCATCGAGAACATGGCGCCCGGCACGATCGACCGGCTCGGCCTCGGCTACGAGGCCGTCAAGGCGCTCAACCCGGGGATCATCTACGCCTCTGTCAAGGGTTTCGGCGCGGGCAGCCCGTTCGAGAAGTTCCTCGCCTTCGACATGATCGCGCAGGCGACCGGCGGCGTCATGAGCGTCACGGGCGACGCCGACCGGCCGCCGGCGAAGCCGGGCATCGCGCTGGGCGACACCGGCACCGGCATGCTGATGGCGATCACCTTGGCGAGCGCGCTCTACAACAAGCAGAAGACCGGCCAGGGCTGCCGGCTGCAGGTCGGCATGCAGGACGCCATGCTGCACTACATGCGGATCGGCCTGTCGAGCCAGGCACGCACCGGCAAGGTCACGGGCCGCAACGGCGCCAAGATGGCCGGCATCAACATCGCGCCGTCGGGCATCTATCCGTGCAAGCCGGGCGGCCCCAACGACTACGTCTACGTGTTCTGCAGCCGCGCCAATCCCGAGCATTGGACGCGCCTCCTCAAGGTGTTGGGCCGCGAGGACCTGATCGACGATGCGCGCTACGCGACGCCGCAGCTGCGCTTCGAGCGCTTCGAGGAGGTCGAGGCGATCATCCGCGAGTGGACCAAGAACCACACCAAGCACGAGGCCATGCAGCTGATCGGCCAGGCCGGCGTGCCGGCCGGCGCGGTGCTCGACACCATGGAGGTGCAGAACGACCCGACCTTCGAGGCGCGCGGCATCATGCAGGTGATGCACCACGCCAAGCACGGGCCCTACAAGATGCCGGGCTGGCCCGTGCTGATAAACGGGCGGTCGGCGACCCTCAAGCCGTCGCCGATGCTGGGCGAGCACAACGGCCAGGTGCTCCAGACGTGGCTGGCGATGAAGCCGGCTGACGTCGCGGCGCTGCAGGGCGAGGGCGTGATCGGCCAGGTCGACATGCCGAAGGCGGCCGAGTAGCCGCAAAGCGAGCGAAGCGAGCGAACACGCCGCTACGGCTTGGCGCGCACCTCGACCGGGCGGCGCGGCGCCAGCGGCGCGGCGCGCAGGCTGTTGAGGTCGATCTCCGGCATGGCGACGTCGACTTGGCGCAGTACGCCGTTGGCGAGGTCGTTGTAGCTGTCGAAGGCGCGCCGCAGGCGGCCGCGCCAGGCGACCAGCCCGCCGTTGGCGTGCAGCTCGAACGCCGACTCGCGCGCGTCCAGCGCCGACGACACGTGATCCCACGCCAGCTGCAGCAGGGCGGCGCGTTGCAGCGCGCTGTAGCCGCCGCCGCCGAACGCCTCCTCGAGCCCGGCTGCCACCTCGGGCGCCGCCAGGTCGCGATCGGTTGGTGCCAGCACGAGCGAGGAGCCGGGCAGGAGGCGGATCATCTCGCTCATGCGGGCTCGCGCGCGCAGCATCGCCATGCTGCCGGCCGCGACGTGGCAGTGGTTGGGGTAGACGTGGCCGGCCGGTGTGCGCTGCGGGTCGCGCTCGGCGGCGACCTGACAGCTCCGCACCGTCTGCACGTCGGAGATCAGGTCGAGCAGATAGTCGATCGTGGTCTCGTGCCCGGTCAGCCCCATGGCGTGGGTGCAGGCGAGCGCCAGGCCGAGCGTGAACTCCGCCTTGGCCAGCCAGCCGTAGAGCTGATGCCAGAACAGCCAGCGCGCGATCGGGTCGGGCGACGGATCGACGAAGAAGATGCGCTCCCACGGAATGTGCACGTCGTCGAGCCACATCTGGCCGTCGAGCTCGTCGTAGCGGCTGCTGAGCGGCGCGGCGAACCGATTGGCGTCGCGCGTCGCGATGCGGCGGCAGACCACGGTCACGCCGGGGGCGTTCACGGGCACCACGAAGCTGACGCTGTGCTTATCGTAGGTGACGCCGCAGAACGCGCCGACATAAACGTCCTCGGCAAACGCCGGGCTGGTGTGCATGCCGATCTTGCCGCGCACCACCAGGCCCGCGTCGGTCTCGCGCACGATGCGCAGCGCCGCGCGCTCGGCCGGGTCCGGGCGCATGCGATAGCCGATCGTCGGCGTGCCCGCCGAAAAGGTGAGGAAGCGGCCGCTGCGCGCGATGTCCTGCCGGTACGCCTCGGCGTTGGCGATCTGCGGCGCCGACACGCCGCGCTGCTGGGTCTCGGCGAGCACGCCCAGGGCGATCAGGTGCCCATAGCCCGGCGTGTGCGTGATGTTGCCGGCGCTCAAGAACGCCGTCGCGGCGAAGCACCGGCCCATGGCGACCAGATCGTCGGCGCTGGTCGGCACCGTGTAGCTCCAGGGCGTGCGCCGGCCGGTCGCGTCCGGCGGCGCCAGCACGACGTCGTGCCACGCCGGATCGGCATGGCGGTCGTACCACTCGACGTAGCGCTCGACCATGTCGCGGGTTGCCGGATGG
>JACQAI010000226.1 GCA_016195115.1 Pseudomonadota bacterium | reverse complement strand
GCGCACGCTGTCGGCCAGCGCGGCGTCGATGCGGTCGAGCGCGCTCGCCTCGTCCTCGGGCACCGGCCCGCCCTCGGGCAGCGCCGCGAGGCGCCGCCGCTCGACGATCCGACCGTCGACGACGGCAATCGTCTCGCCCGGCAGCACGCGTTTGATGCGCGAGAAGATGGTGTCGCGCCCGGTGGTGAAGTGCAGCTGCAGCAGCTCGTCGCGCGCGGCGTCGTGCAGCTGGTGGGCGGGCGCCAAACCGGCGGCGAGCAGCGCGCGCGGCTCCGACGCGAACGCCAGACCGTCGTCGCGCTCGACATAGTAGAGCGGCTTGATGCCGAAGCGGTCGCGCGCCAGCACCAGGCGCGCGTTCACCGGATCATGCAGCGCGATCGCGTACATGCCGCGCAGCCGCTCGGCGAAATCGAGGCCGTGCTGACGATAGAGATGCAGCACCGGCTCGCAGTCCGACCGGGTCGCGAAGCCGACGTCGGGCATCGCCGCACGCAGCTCGATGTAGTTGTAGATCTCGCCGTTGGCGACCAGCGCGGTGCCGCCGGGCTCGAACAGCGGCTGGTCGCCGGTGACCAGGTCGATGATCGCCAGGCGCGTCTGCAGCAGCCCGACCGAGCCCTTGACATGATAGCCGCGGCCGTCCGGGCCGCGGTGGCCGAGCAGATCGGCCAGCCGGTCGAGCAGGCCACCGATCGCCGGGCCGCCCGACGCCTGGCTCTGGGCCCGCAGCATGACGCCGGCGATGCCGCACATCAGCCGCACACCTGGTTGAAGAACGCCAGATAGCGCCGCACCACGGCGCTTTCGGTGAATTCGGTCTCGTAGCGCGCGCGGCCGGCGCGTGCCAACGCGGCGCCGAGCGCACGATCGTCGATCAGGCGCCGCAACGCGGCGGCGAGCGCGGCCGCATCGTCGACCGGCGCCAGCAAGCCGTCGCGGCCGGCGCGCTCCGGGCCCTCGCCGGCGAGCCAGAGAAAGGCGCCGGGCAATGCCGCCAGGGCGTCGATCAGCACATCGAACGCCTTGTTGACGTGCAGCCGGCCGAGACCGAGCAGCAGCGGCGCATCGGCCGGCGTGTCGAACGCCGCGCGCGCGACCGGCGTCGCCGGGGTCGCGGCGACGAAGTTGGGCAGCACGTGCACGATCTCGGCGGCAAAGCCCTGCGCCACCAGCCAGTCGCGGATGTCCGCGGTGTTGGCGATCAGATGAGCGCAGGCGCGGTAGTATTTCGGATCGTAGTAGCCGCCGAGCCGGCCGACATGGACGAAGCGCCGCGCCGTCGAGCCGCGCGCCGGGCAGAATGCGGTCGCCCGGCTCATCCAGGTCAGCACGAGATCGGGCCCGAACTGCTCGATCTCGCGCCGGAAGCGCCGCCCGGTCGTCCAGTCGAACACTCCGCCGAAGCGCAATGCGATCGGCGCCAGCCCGGCGCCGCGCAACGACGCCAGGCGCTCGGGATGATTGCGCGTCAGCACGTGCTGCGCCACGCCGGCCCGCGCCAAGGCGCCGACCAGCCGATCGAAGAAGGCCTCGGCACCGCCATGCGCCGCGCCGGCCATCGCATGGAGGACGCGCGGCCCCGGGCTCAAGCCGAGCCTTGCGCGAGGCGCAGGCTCGGCACGCGCTCGAGCCCGCAGCGTCGGCCGAGCGCCGACGCCGCCTCGTGGACACGCTCGACGTCGAGCGTGTCCATCAGCCGCTCCGCGGGATCGGCGCGCCGCCGCGCCACCAGCTCGGCATAGCTGAGCGGCGTGCGCGCGACGGCGCCCTGCGCGCCCCACGGCGCGTAGTGGCGATCGTCGCTCGGGCCGAACAGCCCGAGCGTCGGCACGCCGCTGGCCGCCGCCAGGTGCATCAGGCCCGAATCGTTGCCGATGTAAAACCGGCAGCGCTGCAGCGCGGCGGCGATCTCGAGCAGGCCGCCCGCGCCGATCGCATCGATCGTGCGCTCGCGCGGCAGCGCTGCGAGCAGCGGTGCCGTGGCGGCGCGCTCGTCGGCTGCGGCGAACACCGCGATGCGCGCGTCGGGCAGCAGGCCGTCGCGCGCGGTCAGGCGCTGCGCCAGCGTCGCGAAGCGCTCGAGCGGCCATTGCTTGCCGGGCCAGCTGGTGCTCGGCCCGAGCGCCAGCACGGCGTCGCCGTCCGGCACGATGCGGCGCGCCGCGGCGTGATGCGCCGGCTCGAGCCAGACGCGCGGCGCCGGCGGCGCGTCGAGGCCGAGCACGCGCGCGAGCTGGACCACCCGATGCGCCTCGCCGCTCGGCTTGCGCCAGACGTGCCGAGTGTCGGCGCGCAGCAGCCAGGCAAGCGCCGAGCCGCGCAAATCGACCACGACGTCCCAGCGCTGCGTCGCGGTGGCGAGCCACAACTGCACCCAGTGCGCGAGCCCGGGGCGCTTGTCCATCGGCAGCACGCGCTCGAGACCCGGCAGCGCCGCGAACAGCGGCGCCGCCGCGGCGCCGCACGCGACCGTGACGCGGACACCCGCGTGACGGCGGATCAGGTGATCGAGCAAGCCGGTCGACAGCACCGCATCGCCGATCCGCGTCGAGGTGACGAACAGAAGGTTCAAGGGCAGCCCTGGCCGGTCAGGTGGCGGCGTTATAGTCGCAGCCCTGGCGCTTGCCAAGCCGGCGGCCCGTGCTATCACTGCCGCCAATGACTGACGCGTCCCGCGCCATCGCACAAGGCTCGACCGCCGCGCCGGCGCCGCGCCGCTGGACCTGGACCATCGTCAGGCGCCTGGTCGCGGCCTGGTTCCGCGACCGCGACCAGTTCAAGCGCCCGATGGTGCCGCGCAACTGCCCGATCTGCGGCTATCATGGCATCTTCGTCTCGGTCGGCCGGCCGTCGCGCTGGGACGTCCGCTGCCTGCAGTGCGGCAGCCGCGAGCGCCACCGCCTGACCCACCTGTGGGTGACCGAGGGCGGCGCCGACAAGCTCGCCGGCAAGCGCATCCTGCACTTTGCGCCTGAGAAAACCGTCGTGCGCCAGATGCGCGGCAACCCGCTCTACGAAACCGCCGACCTGCGCCAGCGCGCCACCCACCAGGTCGACATCAGCCAGGTCGCGTTGCCCGACGCCGGCTACGACGTCGTGATGGCGCATCACGTGCTCGAGCATGTCGACGCCGACCGCGCCGCCATGCGCGAGCTGTTCCGCCTGCTCAAGCCGGGCGGCACGGCGCTCCTCAGCACGCCGATCAATCCGTCGCGCCGTGAGACCTACGAGAACCCGGCGATCACCGCACCCGCGCTGCGCTCGGTGCATTTCGGCAACGAGGACCACAAGCGCTACTACGGCCTCGATTTCGCCGACCGGCTGGCGCAGGCCGGCTTCCGGGTCGAGATCTTCCGCCTGCCGCCCGAGGACGAAGCACGCTACGGGTTGCTGCGTGACGAGTGGATCTACATCGCACGCAAGCCCGGTGCCTGACGCCGCGCTGCGGCGCGTCCTGGTGATCCGGCTGGGCGCGCTCGGCAACATCATCCAGTCGCTGGGTCCGTTCGCCGCGATCCGCGCGCACCACCGCGACGCCGAGATCACCTTGCTGACCCGCGCGCCCTACGCCGCCTGGCTGAGCACGGCGCCCTATTTCGACCGCGTGTGGATCGACGACGCGCCGGCCTGGTGGGATCTGCCCGGCTGGCTGCGCCTGCGCCGCCGCTTGATCGCCGGGCGCTTCGAGCGCGTCTACGACCTGCAGACCTCGGGCCGCAGCAGCCGCTACTTCCACCTGCTGCCGCGCACCGCGCGGCCGCAATGGTCGGGCATCGCGCGCGGCTGCTCGCATCGCGATCCGGACCCGGCGCGCGACCGCCGCCACGACCTCGACCGCCAACGCGGCCAGCTCGCAGCCGCCGGCATCGTCGACGTGCCCGATGCCGATGTGGCGTGGACCGACGGCGACCTCGCGCGCTTCGCCCTGCCCGAGCGCATCGCGCTGCTCGTGCCCGGCAGCGCGCCGCATCGCCGGGACAAGCGGTGGCCGGCCGGGCACTACCGCACCGTCGCGGCCGCCCTGGCGGCGCGCGGGCTGGTACCCGTGATCGTCGGCGGCGCCGCCGAGCGCGCGCTCGCCGAGACGATCCGCGCTGGCGGCAACGCCATCGACTTGACCGGGCAGACCACGCTCGGCGACGTTGCGGCCCTGGCGCGGGTCGCCGCACTGGCCGTCGGCAATGACACCGGGCCGATGCACCTGATCGCGGCGGCCGGCTGCCGATCGGTGGTGCTGTTCTCGCACGCGTCGGATCCGGCGCTGTGTGCGCCGCGCGGCCGCCAGGTCACTGTGTTGCGTCGTCCCGACCTGACCGCGCTGTCGCCCGCGGACGTGCTCGCATCGGTCT
>JACQAI010000214.1 GCA_016195115.1 Pseudomonadota bacterium | reverse complement strand
TCGACGAGCGGCGCGCACCCGGACCCGGACAGATCGCGGTCGACGTGCGCGCGTCCGGCCTCAATTTCCGCGACGTCATGTGGGCGATGGGCCTGATCCCCGAGGAGGCCCTGCTCGACGGCTTCGCCGGCCCGACGCTCGGCCTCGAATGCAGCGGCGTGGTCACCGCGGTCGGCGCCGGGGTCACGACGGTCGCGGCGGGCGATCGCGTCATGGCGTTCGCGCCGGCGTCGCTCGGCTCCGAGGTCATCACCGCCGAGCACGCCGTCGCCCAGCTGCCCGACGCGATCGATTTCGCCACCGGCGCGACCATCCCGGTCGCGTTCATCACCGCGGTCTATTCGCTCGGCACCTTGGCGCCGCTCGGCCGCGGCGAGCGCGGGCTGATCCACGGCGGCGCCGGCGGCGTCGGCATCGCGGCGATCCAGTACGCCAAGTACCGCGGCGCCGCCATCTTCGCCACCGCCGGCTCGCCGATCAAACGCGCGTTCCTGCACGAGCTCGGCGTCGATCATGTGCTCGACTCGCGCAGTCTGTCGTTTGCCGACGACGTGATGCGGTTGACCGGCGGCGAAGGCGTCGACGTCGTGCTGAATTCGCTCAGCGGCGAAGCCATGGAGCGCAGCCTCGGCCTGCTGCGGCGCTTCGGGCGCTTCGTCGAGCTCGGCAAACGCGACTTCTTCATGAACACCCGCGTCGGCTTGAGGCCGCTGCGTCAGAACGTGTCGTACTACGCGGTCGACGTCGATCAGCTGCCGGCGCAACGACCCGATCTTGCCCGCCTCCTGATGGGCGAGGTCGCCGAGCTCTTGAGCGCGGGCGCGTTGCGGCCACTGCCGCTGCGCGTGTTTCCGTTCGCCGAGGCGGTCCAAGCGTTCCGTCTGATGCAGTCGTCCGGACATATCGGCAAGATCGTGCTGGTTCCCGACCAGGAGTCGATCGCGCGCACGGCGCGGCCGCCGACGTTCGCCGCGCACGCCGACGGCACCTACGTCGTGACCGGCGGCCTCGCCGGGTTCGGACTCGAGACCGCGCGCTGGCTGGCTTCCCACGGTGCCCGGCACCTCGCTTTGATCGGTCGCCGCGGCGCCGACACGCCGGGCGCGACCGCCGCGATCGCCGAGCTCGCGCGCAAGGGCTGCGCCGTCAAGGCCGTCGCCTGCGACGTCGCCGATCGCGAAGCGCTGCGCAAGGCGCTCGCCGACATCCGGGCCGCGATGCCGGCGATCCGCGGCATCGTGCACGCCGCGATGGTGGTCGACGACGCCCTGATCAACGATCTCGACGCCGATCGCCTGGGCCGCGTGCTGGCACCCAAGCTCGGCGGCGCCGAGCATCTCGACCAGCTGACGCGCAAGGATCCGCTCGAGCTGTTCGTGCTGTTCTCGTCGGCGACGACCTTGCTCGGCGCGCCCGGCCAGGCGAGCTACGTCGCCGCCAACGCCGGGCTCGAAACCCTGGCACGACGCCGGCACGCCGAAGGCTTGCCGGCGACCGCGATCGCGTGGGTCCCGATCGCCGATGCCGGCTACCTGGCGCGCAGCAAGTCGGTCGGCGACGCGTTGGCCCGGCGGCTGGGCGCGGTGCCGCTCTCGGCCGCTTCGTCGCTCGACAGCCTGCCCGCCCTGCTCGCCTCCGGCCAGCCCGTGATCGCCTTCGCCGAGGTCAATTGGAGCGCCGCGCGGCGCCATCTGCCGACCTTGGCGGCGCCGATGTTCGCCAGCCTGGTGAGCGGCGCGCAGAGCGACGGCGCCAATGTCGAGCTGCGCGACCGTCTGGCCAACTGCACCGCCGAGGAGGCCCAGCAGCTGCTGGTCTCGATGCTGCGCCAGGAGCTCGGCCGGATCCTCCGGCTGGCGCCGGAGAGCATCGACCCGCATCGTTCGCTCTCCGAGCTCGGCATGGACTCGCTGATGGGGGTCGAGCTCAGGCTGGCGATCGAAGGCTCGCTCAAGGTCGATCTGCCGCTGCTGTCGCTCGCCGAGATGACGCTGTCGAAGGTGGCGATGCGCCTGGCCTCCAGCTTGGTCGGCGAGGGCGGTGCCGGCGCCCCGGCGGACGGCGAGCCGGCCGCCGATGAGGACGTCGCATCCAACCAGGTGCTCGAGGCGCTCGCGGCACGCGATCGCGCGGGAGACCGGCTGATTGCATGACCAATGACGGCGGCATCTTCGGGCTGACCGCGCAGGCCAAGGCGCGGCTGCTCGAGAAGCTGGCTTCGCACCGCATCTCGCGCGCCGCGGCGACGGCGACGCGCAAGGGCGGCGGGCCCGAGGTCGAGGACGATTTCGAGAACCTCCAGGGCTATCGCGAGATGCGGATGATCCGCACCGCCAGCGAGGCGCTCGGCATCGCCAATCCGTTCTTCAAGGTCCACGACGCCATGGCCGGCGCCGAGACCTCGATCGGCAACCAGACCTATCTCAACTTCTCGTCCTACAACTATGTCGGCCTGAACGGCGACGCGCGCGTCACCGCCGCGGCCAAGGCGGCGATCGACCGTTACGGCACCTCGGTCGGCGCCAGCCGCGTGGTGTCGGGCGAGCGCGGCGTCCATCGCGAGCTCGAGCAGGCGCTCGCCGAGGTCTACAACGCCGAAGACTGCATCGCGATGGTCAGCGGCCACGCCACCAACGTCACGGTAATCGGCACCCTGCTCGGCCCGCAGGACGTCGTGCTGCACGACACGCTGATCCACAACAGCGTGCTGCAGGGCGCGCTGCTGTCGGGCGCGACGCGGGTCGCCTTCCCGCACAACGATCCGGAGGCCGCCGACCGGCTGCTCGCCGGCATCCGCTCGCGCCACCGCCGCGCGCTGGTGGTCATCGAGGGCCACTACAGCATGGACGGCGACACGCCCGACCTCGCCGCCTTCATCGCGCTGGCGCGGCGCCAGCGCGCCTGGCTTCTGGTCGACGAGGCGCATGCGATCGGTGTGCTGGGCGCGACCGGCATGGGCATCGCCGAGCACTGCGGCGTCGATCCGCGCGAGGTCGACCTGTGGATGGGCACGCTCAGCAAGACCTTGGTGTCGTGCGGCGGCTACATCGCCGGCCGGCGCTCGCTGGTCGAGTATCTCAAGTTCCAGGCGCCCGGCTTCGTCTACTCGGTCGGCATGTCGCCGCCCAACGCCGCGGCCGCGCTCGAGGCGCTGCGCATCCTCAGACAGGAGCCCGAGCGCGTCGCCAAGCTCAACGCCAATTCGACGCTGTTCCGCGATCGCGCCAAGGCCGCCGGGCTCGACACCGGGTTCTCGGTCGGCGCCTCGATCGTGCCGATCATCACCGGCGGCTCGATCCGCGCCGGCCGGCTGTCCGATGCGCTGTTCCGGCGCGGCATCAACGTCCAGCCGATCCTGTTTCCGGCGGTGCCCGAGCCGCTGGCGCGCCTGCGCTTCTTCCTGTCGTCGCTGCACACCGAGGACCAGATCGTCCACGCGGTCGAGGTGCTCGCCGAGGAGAACGCCAAGGTCGGCACCGAGGAGTCCGGCCTGAAGTCGCTGTCCAAGCTGATCAGCGCCACCAAGGGCTGACGGAAGCCAGAACCCCAGAAAACCAGAACCCAGGCCTTCTGGTTTTTCTGGTTTCTGAGCTCTGCCTACCCGCGCCCAACCAGCTCGCGGATGCCGGCATCGACGATGGCGAAATGGTCGGCCCAGGTCGGCGCGCGCCAAGCCAGGAGGCGAGCGGATTGCGCCGCCCGGCGCGACGATTGGGGCTGGGCGTAGTCGAGGATCGCGGCGCGCCACGCCGCGCCGTCGAGCGGATCGAGGAATTCCGCGACCCCGTCGGCGACCTCCCGGAGGGCCGGCAGATCGCTGCACAGCACCGGCACGCCGAGCGCCAACGCCTCGGCCACCGGCAGGCCATAGCCCTCGGCGAACGACGGCAGCAGCAGCGCGCGCGCGCCCGACAAGAGGCGCGCCACCGCGGGGTCGCTGAGATTGTTGCGCTCCTCGACGTGATCGCGGATGCCGGGGCTGCGCTCCAGCATGTCGACGACGTTCTCGTTCTCCCAGCCGCGCTGGCCGACCAGCACCAGGCGCGGCGCCGCAGCGCCGTGCTCGGCGACCAGCTGACGCCACAGATTGAGGAGCAGCAGGTGGTTCTTGCGCGGCTCGATGGTGCCGAGGCAGACGAAATACGGCGGGCTGGCCGGCGGCGGCACCGGCGCTCGCGCCGCCGTCTCGACGCCGAGCGGCGCGACCAGGACCGGCGGCGCGCGTCCTGCGCGCTGGAGGAACGGCCGGAACGCATCTCCCGTCGCCGCCGAATTGACGATCACGAGATCGGCGAAACGCGCCACCGTGGCCATACGTACGGCGTGGCGCGCGTCGTGGCCGGGGCGCGCATACTCGGGAAACTCGTAGGGGATCAGGTCGTGCACCATGCAGCCGATGCGCACGCCGGTGCGCCGCTTGAAGCGCCCGACGATCTCCGGCCGGTCGAGATGGTGATGCGACATCAGGAGATAGACGGCGTTGGCGCGCTGCGGCGCCACGGCGGCGCCGAGCCCGAAGCCGCCGCGCAGCAGCCGCTCGAGGCGCAGCCGCCGGCCGAGCGCCGCGGCGCGCGCCATCGCGG